>CAMAWS010000001.1 GCA_945861845.1 Candidatus Sulfopaludibacter sp. SbA3
CGATCGAAGACATAGAGAAACGCCTGCTTGGTGGGTTGGGCCACGGCTTTGATGGCGCGGCCGTTGACGACGATATCGGCCAGGATCGGCGCGGACGAGATGTCCATGTCCCAAATGCCGTGGTGGACCAATTGATAGTGCCATTTCCGCTGACCGGTTCTTAGATCGACTGCGACCAGGCTCTCGCCGAACAGGCCATTTCCCGGCCGGTGTCCGCCGTAGTAGTCGCCCGTGGCCGATTCGATCGGCAGGTACACCATTTCCAGTTCTTCATCCACGGAGATCTGCGTCCAGACGCCGGCATTGCCGGTGTAGGTCCAGGAATCCTTTTCCCATGTTTCGTTTCCGTATTCGCCGGGAAGAGGGATGGTGTGGAAAATCCAGAGACGTTTGCCGGTTCGCACGTCGAACCCGCGGACGTAACCCTTCACGTTGGACTTGCTCTTGGGGTTGGCGCCTGTTCTGTGGGCCGCGCCGATGATGACCACGTCCTTGGCTATGATTGGAGTGGCGTGAAGCCCGACTTCTCCATTTACCAGGTCGATATCCTGGTCGTCGTCCAGTTTCAGGTCCACGACACCACGCGTGCCGAAGCCAGGAACGGGAACGCCTGTCTTGGCGTCCAGCGCGATGAGCCGGTACCCAGGCGTGACATACAGGACTCGCTCGTCGTTGCCATTGGCCCAGTACGCCAGTCCACGGCCCGAGAGCTGCCGGGGCGCCGCAACACCCCGCGCGCCTTCGCGTTCGTTGTGGGTCCAGAGCAATTCGCCGGTACCCGCGTCGAGCGCCACTACAGACCGCCGGGTCCCACCCGTCGTATAGAGGACGCCGTTCACCATCAATGGCGTTGATTCGAGGTTGCCTTCGGGCCGCGGACCGAGGTTGTCAGTCTTGAATCGCCAGGCCACTTCGAGCTTGCTGAAATTGTCGCCGTTGATCTGGTCCAGCGCCGAGTAGCGCGTGTGACCGAGATCCCCGCCGTAGTTTCGCCACTCCCCGTTTTGAGCGCCGGACTGGGCTAATACGAGCGTGGCCAGAAACAGTATCGAAAGCAGTGCTGAACGAACGGCTCTTCCCGACATGCTGGTGTTCTCCTTGTAAGGCCACCCATGATGCAGGACTTCCCGGTCAATTTCACGAGAAAATCGGAGACTCATTCAGTTTGCGTGCGAAGCTCCCCTCCTAAGTTAGGAGGGGTGCTGAGCCGAAGGCGAGGTGGGGTGGTTCCTAAGCCGCATCCTTTATGGAACCACCCCGTCTGCGCCGCTTCGGTGGCTTCGCAACATTTGTTCGTGGCGCAGCCACCCCTCCTAACTTAGGAGGGGTGCTTCGCAGGCGGTGATTCAGGCAGTGCTTTTCAAGAAAACCGCGCCAAGCGGCGGCAGCGTCAGTGTCAGCGAGAACGGGCGGCCGTGCGTGGAGTAGCTTTCGGCTTCAATGCCCCCGAGATTTCCGAAATCGGCTCCGCCGTACAGCCGTGCGTCGCTATTCAGGATTTCCTGCCAATAGCCGCTTCGCGGCACGCCAATGCGATAGTTGTGGCGGGGCACCGGCGTGAAGTTGAACGCCGCGGCCACGATCTCGCCGCAGTCCCTCGACTTGCGCAGGAACGTCAGCGTGCTCTGCTGCGAGTCGCTGCCGTCGATCCATTCAAATCCGCCCGGCTCGCAATCCAGTTCGTGCAGCGCGCGTTCCCTGCGGTACGTGTGATTCAAATCCGAGACAAACTTCTGCAGCTGGCGGTGGGAATCCTGCTGCAGCAGGTGCCATTCCAGGCTTTCCTCGTGGGACCATTCCCGCCATTGGCCGATTTCAGCGCCCATGAAGAGCAGTTTCTTTCCCGGCTGCGCGTACATGTACGCGTACAGCAGGCGCAGATTTGCGAACTTCTGCCACGGGTCACCGGGCATCTTCGCCAGCAAAGATTTCTTTCCGTGAACGACCTCGTCGTGGGAGAGCGCGAGCACGAAATTTTCATGGAAGGCATAAAGCGTCCGGAACGTCAGTTCATTGTGGTGATACTTCCGGTGAACCGGCTCGTGGCTCATGTACTGCAACGCGTCGTGCATCCATCCCATATCCCACTTCAGGCCGAATCCAAGACCGCCGGCATAGGTGGGACGGGAAACCATCGGCCAGGACGTGGATTCCTCCGCGATCGTCTGGACGCCGGGGTGATGCTGGTAAACCTCGGCGTTGAAACGCCGCAGGAAATCGATCGAGTCGATGTTTTCGCGGCCGCCGAATTGATTTGGAATCCACTCGCCCTCTTTGCGCGAGTAGTCGAGGTACAGCATCGATGCCACCGCATCCACGCGCAGGGCGTCGATGTGATACTGGTCGAGCCAGAAGACCGCGCTGCTCATGAGGAAGCTGCGAATTTCGTGCCGGCCGGTATTGAAGATGTAGCTGTCCCAGTCCTTGTGAATTCCCTTTCGCGGATCGGCGTGCTCGTAAAGATGCGTTCCATCAAAGAAGCCCAGCGCCCAGTCGTCGGTCGGGAAATGCGATGGCACCCAATCGAGAATCACCGCAATTCCGCGCTGGTGCAGGTAATCGATCAGGTACATCAGGTCCTGCGGGGTTCCGTAGCGGCTGGTTGGCGCAAAGTAACCGGTGGTCTGGTATCCCCAGGAGCCGTAAAAAGGATGCTCGGTCAGCGGGAGAAATTCGATGTGCGTGAATCCCATCTCGGCCACGTAGTCGGCGAGAGGCTTAGCGATTTCACGGTAGGTCAGGGAGCGATTCGAGTCTTCGGGAACGCGGCGCCACGATCCAAGATGAACCTCATAAATGGATATTGGAGCGTCGAGTGAGTTTCGCGCCGCCCTGCCCGACATCCAGCCCGTGTCTTCCCAGGGGTACTGCAGGTCCCACACCTTGGAAGCCGTATGCGGCGGGGTCTCTGTGTGGAGCGCAAATGGATCGGCTTTATCGACACGGTAATTGTTGTGCCTGGAGGCCACATGGAATTTGTAAGCATCTCCCCTGGCAACTCCCGGAACAAAGGCTTCCCAGATCCCCGACTCGCCACGCGGCTCCAGCGGATGGCTGCCTGCATTCCATCCGTTGAAGTTTCCCTTCACAAACACTTTTTCAGCGTTCGGCGCCCAGACGGCAAAGTTCGTTCCCGGCTTTCCGTCCACCGTACGCAGATGCGCGCCCAGCCGCTCATACAAACGCACGTGGCTGCCTTCGTTAAACAGGTAGAGATCGTGATCGCTGAGCAGGGACATTCCGGACTACCTCGACGAGTTCTTAGAAAAAGAGGGACAGTGAGCTATTTCCGGCGGAAATAGCTCACTGTCCCTCTTTTCTCTTCTCTTACTCGTCTGTTTCGTCCTCGGCGGTGGTCGAGAAATCGTCTATCTCGGGATCGACCTTTGCCCCGTCATCGTCGTCCACACCGAAGAGCTGTCCTGTATATCTTTCCTTGAAAGACCGCTTTGTACCTTCCGGCTTGGGGAAGCGGTTGCTGCGTGCGCGGGCAGGTTTCGCGTCCGGACCGAACTTCCGGCTTGGTCGTTCCAGCCTGCCGGAGTCGGCGGGGCCGGGACTGGAACCAAAGCCACTGTCAGGCGGCCGTCCGGCGTATGGTGGTCTGGGCGCTCCACCCGATGGCCGGAAGCCTCCGCCGCCGGTGGCGCCTGGCGCAGGCCGGCTTTCCCTGGCACGCGCTTCATTGACCGCGAGAGGTCTTCCCTTGAAAGCCTGGTTATTGAACTGGCGGATGGCTTCCTGTGCCTGGTCCGCGGTATCGAATTCGACAAACGCGAACCCGCGCTTCTTGCCCGTCTCGCGATCCATCGGCATGAAGACGTAGGACACAGGGCCAGCGGCCGAGAAATGTTGTCGAAGTTCGTCCTCGGTTGCATCGTAGGGAAGGTTCCCTACAAACAAACGAACTGGCATTGTTACCTCTTCGGACCTTTCGTCATTGAAAATTTTACTTGCAGTGGAGATTTCACGTGGTCGGTATGAAATGCAGAATTTTGGTGAACCCTTGGGACATGGCGAGGAGCATCTTACTTCTTTGCTCTTAAGATTTCAACGTTCCCGCAATTTTATAGAGAAATTTTATCTTGTGGCCGCGAGCTGCTCGATTGCCTCGAACAGTTCCCTGGAACGAATAGGTTTGGAAAGGTAGGCATCCATGCCGGCGTCAAGGCATCGCTGCCGGTCGCCCTTCATTGCAAAACCCGTCATGGCGACAATTGGAATGTGCTCGCCGGTGACCCCTTCTTTTTCCCGAATGAGCGTGGTTGCGCGGAAGCCGTCCATTTCCGGCATCTGTATATCCATGAGGATGACGTCGAACCGGCCGGTCTCCAGGGCGGCAATAACTTCCACGCCATTGCGGGCGACCTGGACGGAGTGCCCGCGCATATCGAGGAGCTGGACGGCCAGTTGCTGATTGATCTCGTTGTCTTCAGCGAGCAATACGCGGAGACGCTGCATGGTACGTTGCAGTTTAGGTATGGCCGGAACTTCTTCGACCTCTGCAGCGGCGTCGGTGCCGAATTTTGCCGTGAAGTGGAATTGGCTGCCGTGTCCGACATCGCTCTCCACCCACAGGCCGCCCCCCATCATTGTCACGAGCTGCAAAGAGATCGACAGGCCAAGGCCGGTTCCGCCATAACTCCGCGTCATTGATCCGTCGCCCTGGACGAAGGATTCGAAAATGAGCTGTTGCTTGTCCTTTGGAATTCCGATCCCCGTGTCGGAAACCATGAACTCGAGCGTGATCTCTTGATCGGTCTGGCTTGCGATTCCCACTCGAACGAACACCTCGCCCTTGTCAGTGAACTTGATCGCATTTCCCACCAGGTTTGTCAGGATCTGCCGAAGCCTGCTTGAATCGCCGACCAGCCTGTCGGGCACCGAGTTGTTGACCTGGCAGGCGAGCTCAATATCCTTTTGAGCGGCTTTGTGTGCGAGCGCCGACAGCGTGTCACCGAGAACTTCCCGAAGCCTGAATGTTGCTGCATGGAGATCCAGCTTTCCCGCTTCGATTTTCGTGAAGTCGAGAATATCGTTGATGATTTCGAGCAGGGCGTCGGCTGACGATCTGACAATCTGGAGATACCGCTTCTGCTCCGGCGCCAGGTCGGTGTTTAAAGCGAGTTCGGTCATGCCGATGACGGCATTCATCGGCGTCCGGATCTCGTGGCTCATGTTTGCAAGGAATTCGCTCTTGGACTGGCTGGCGGCCTCCGCCTTCACTCTTGCCTCTTCGAGCTGCCGTGACTTCCTCTGCAGTTGCCGGTTCAGGCGGCGTCCAGCGCGGGAGCTCTGGGTAAGCCTTTCGCGAACCACCTGGCCCGGGCGTGACGTCGTTGCCACATAGAGGTTCATTCCGTATATGAATATCAGTTTTGTAACCTGCAAGCCCCAGTCGACAGGCCGTTGCTCAACGAGTCCGAGATACACCACGAAAAGGGCGTAAATCGCCGCAGTCAGGTGGGCAAAGAAGTACATTCGGCGGGTTCCACTGAATCCCTGGTCGGAAACGCGCATCACAAGCACGAAAAATAAAAAACTGTTGTCGGCGCCAGCGTTGTAGATGGCGTAGAGAAAGAAAAAAAGATCGACATTCAGGAGGACAAAACCAAGATCTACGCGGCGGCGTTTGGTGTATGCCCATCGAAGCGCAAGCCATGAGCCCGCACAGTAAAGAGCCATCACAGAGGCAAATACAAGGTAGCCGCTCCAGGTGAACGTGTGGTCTACCAGCAGTTTGTAGAAGAGAACGCAGACAGTAAGGGTCCCAAGCCCGAGCGCGCGCAGTGCGGGTATCTGAACCGCGTTCAGACGATATGCATCCCGAAGAGGCGTCCTGTGAGGTAAAGCAGGGATTGTCATTCCATTGACCCGGTCTGCAATTGCCTGCGCGACATTGCCAGACCAGAGGCCACATCTTACAGTCACGCCAAAGTGCAACGCGAATGATTTTCGGTCCCGGCGGCAGGGATTGTTTCAAGTATAATCAGCGACGCATGATTAACGACACGAGGCAAAACATCCGTTACCTGGGCTTTGAAGCCACCCAGGATGGTGGACGACGGTTCGACTTTTCAATCACGTCCGCCAGGCAGGAAGCGACGCGCGTCTCGCTCGATATTCCAGCGCCGATGTTCACGGGAACAAATCGGATTTCTTACCAGGAAAGCGCAAAGATCTGCTACGAGAAAGTGCGTGTTCTCCTGGAGACGCAGCAAGTCCAGGAACATCTCAGTATTCGTCTCACCGTTGAAGACATCGCACAGTTCCGCCACATCCCCCGCGGAAAATCGCGCGCGCAGGCCGCCTCTTAGTAGAACCCCAATATGGCCACAGACCCGAAGGCATTTCGTGATTTCGAACACCATGGATGGCAGGAAGTTGCGGGACTCTACCACGGCTCGTTTGCAGGCATCACCATGCAGTCGATCGGCCCGCTGCTTGACGCGGTCGGCGCGGCCGCCGGCGTTCGGCTGCTGGATGTTGCGTGCGGGCCGGGGTATGCGGCCGGCGCAGCGGCAGAACGTGGCGCCAGTGTCGTTGGCATCGATTTTTCATCTGAAATGGTGGTGGAGGCGCGGCGCCGTTTCCCGCAGGTGGACTTTCGGGAAGGCGATGCCGAGAAGTTGCCGCTTCCCGATGCAAGCTTCGATGCCGTTGTGATGAATTTCGGCATGCTGCATCTTGCGCGGCCCGAGCAGGCGCTCGGTGAAGCGCGCCGCGTGCTCCGCAAAGGCGGCCGCATGGCCTTCACCGTGTGGGACACTCCGGACAAGGCGATCGGATTCGGAATAGTCCTGGGAGCGATCCAGAAACACGGCGACATGAACGTGCCTATTCCTCCCGGTCCGTCGTTCTTTCGATTCAGCGATGCAGCCGAGTCGGCGAGGACCCTGGCTGCCGCGGGCTTTACGGACGCAGCCGTGTCGGGGATCCCGCAGGTCTGGCGTTTCGATTCAGCGGACTTCGTGTTTTACACCATGTCCAATGCGGCGGTTCGTACGGCAGCATTGTTACGCGGCCAAAATGATCAGGCCCTCAACGCAATCCGGGCTGAGATCCGAAACGGGGTCGAGAAGTATCGCAAGGGAGACGTATACGAAATCCCGATGCCTTCGGTTTTGTCTACTGGCGTTGCTAACGGCGAAGACGCCTCTATATAATGCTGCCCTTATATGAGTGAACGGCGGGACGCTTTAGAAACAGCCAGGCAGTTGAGCTCGGCGCTGACATTTGCCGATTTAAGCCGAGTGGTCCTGAAGATCGTTCGGGACGAGATCGGCTTTGATCGCGGAACCATCTTTGTCGTGGATGCAAAGGCGCAGGAGGTTCGATCCATCGTGGCTGACCGGATGCTTGTTGGCCAAATCGCGCTCCCGATCGGCTCAGGGATCGCCGGAATTGTCGCCCAGAACGGCAAGTCCATTGATACCGAGGATGCCTATGCCGATGATCGTTTCGACGCGAAGTTCGATCCACTCTTGAGATACGAGACGCGGGATATCTACTGCATCCCGATCATAAATAGCAGCGGTGGCGTTATTGGCGTCCTGCAAATGCTGAACCGCAACCGGTCCCTGGAACCCGAAGACAAGACCTTCCTGGCCGATATGTCGACTCACCTGGCTACCGCTCTTGAGCGGATTTCATCCCAACCGAAGACGGTCTAACGCAGTCGTCGTTGACCATGATGCATCGCGCGCGATCTGTGAAGATGTGAATGAATGGCCTGATTCTCAAATATGTCGAATGTCAGATGTCCCATGTGCGATGTGCAATGCACTTGTCAAAAGTCCCAACTACCAATTGACCCAGTGACTAAATACTTCGTTGGGCAAGGATTAGGTCATTGGGTTGGCGGGTCCTTTGACAGGTACATTGGACATCGCACATGGGACATTCGACATTTGACAAGTCGGCGGCCTGCGATTCCTTCACACCTTTCATGACCGCGCACAATTTGCGGGATCGCGATCCCTCAGAAATCGATGTTTTCCAGGGGGTAACCCCGGCTTCGCCATGCGTCCAGGCCTCCCGCCAGAGGGCGCACCCTGGAAAATCCCATCTGGATCAGCCGTCGTGCGACGCGCGCGCTGGTGGCTTCGTTTGGACATGTGCAATAGAGCACGAAGTCCTGGTCATCAGGATAATCGCTTCGGTCCATCTCCAGGTGTTCGGGAAGCACATGGAATGCGCCGGGGATGCGGACGCGATCGGTTGTGACATCGAGTGGATTGCGCAGGTCAAAGACGATCACGCCCTGTTTTGCTTCGAGCTTGGACCTGAGCTCTTCCGGCGTAATGCGGGCAGCCGCGAGCGTTGCCAGGAATTTACCTCGCTGGCGGACTTTGAACGCAATGTAGGCGGACATCGCTGCAACCACTACAACGAAGAATGAGACGCCGAGGTTATACAGATACGCAATAACCAGCTCGACCTGTTGGCTGAAAACGTATCCCAGCGACGTATAAGCGGTTGTCCACAACAAGAGTCCCGCGGTATCGAAAAGCAAAAAACGAGCGGGAGGCGTTCGAATCATTCCCGCAAGGGGAACCGTCGCGGCATTCAATCCTGGAATGAACTTGGCGAAGACCAGCGTCCATAACCCGCGCCTGGCGAACGCGTCCTCCGTACGGCGGACACAGAAGTCGGGCTCCAGGGAAAGTTTGCAGATGAACGCCAGCACCGATCGGCCGTAAAGGCGGCCGAGTTGATACCAGACCACATCCGCTACCAGGGAGGCCGCAATCGCGGTCAGTATCACTGATGAAAAGCTGAAGTAGCCCGATCGCGAGAGGGCCCCTGTAGCAACAAGCACTGGAACCGCCGGCAAAGGTAAACCCGCCTGCTCTGCAAACACCGAAACGAAAACAACGGCGTAGCCATGCTGCAGCAGGAAATCAATGAGTTGGCTCATTTCAGCCCCGCCACGCTGGTTGCGCGCCGAACGATTTCCAAAATCACGATCGCCGAAATGAATGCTTTAGTCGGTGTCATTTTTTATGCAGACAGGAATATATCCGTAATATCGATTCGCGGCTATTCTTCTACCGGGACTTGTCATGGATCGAAGAAATTTCCTCAAGAACGCCGCTGCGGCTGCCGCCGGTTTCAGGCTCGGTGGCGTGGAAGCCGGCTTCAGGACCAGGCACCTCGTCTGGTTGATCAACGGAGGCGGTTCGCGGAAGCGAGAGTGGTATGAGCGTCCCGATTTCGCTCCCAGCTTTGCACGCCTGGCGCGCGAAGGATTCACTTACGTCGAAGATCACAACGACACAGTAGCAAGTCACCAGCGGTCGTGGACCGAGCTGATTACGGGGAATCCTCGATGTAGCGCCGTGCCAGCCTATCCAACCCTGCTGCACTATGTTCGCAAGGCTCACGCCGATGCCGCTTCAAAATATTTCTACCTGAATGGCGTAAACCGTTACCGCGGGATCTCTCTTGCAGGAAGTTACCTTACCTCGCATCCCGGGTACGGCGAGGAGACCCGGCCGGCGCTGCTGACAATGTCGGGCCTTGCCGCGCAGCGCTTCGATGGGATGGGGCTCACTGTGCCCGAGCAGCGGTTGCTTGAAGAATTCGTTGTAACGACCCTGGGCGCGAGGGCTTGCGATTTCAACTTGAAGAACAATCCCGTTCCCCGCGAACCAATGGTCAGCGAAGCAGCCGCGCTGGCTCTTGTTCCTGCGTTGCTCCAGGCATTCAAGCCGAGGATCATCGTGGTTCAAATGGCGGGCCACGATGTGGCTCATGAGAGCTACGCCGATTATGAGCAGGTTTGCAGGACAACCGACGAACTGCTGGGGAAGCTTCTTGATTTCATCCAGGCAGATACTTATTTTTCGCGGAATACGTCCGTTGTCGTGCGCCCCGAAGTCGGGCGCGACGACGAGGTCAACATGCTGGGAGAACTCAACCACAGCATGGGATACGGCCAGTGCCACCGTTCCGCCAGCATTTTCTGGGGGCCCGATTTCAAGTGCGGGACGACAAACCTTGTTGTCAATCGTACGGACATGGTTCCCACTCTCGCCCGCATATTCAATGTAGATACTCCAGGCGCCATGGGGCGGGTTCGCCGTGAGTTGTTTCTCGACTGACGAGACCTGGGGACAGACTCCGAACTCCTGAATTTCAGGAGTTCGGAGTCTGTCCCCAGATCTCCCAATCTTCCTTTTCCTTAGACTTCCCCCCACAACCCTTCCTATACTCGGCATTGCTTTTTTAGGGCCGATGAGTATGGACTTGGGGGGAGAGACAAATGCGAATACGAATAATTGCGGCAATAGCAATACTGTGCGTCGTGTCTACGACGTATGCACTTGCGCAGACAAGTAATGCAACCGTGGGTGGAACTGTAGCCGATGCGAGCGGGGCGTTGATCCCTGGCGTTTCAGTTACCGCCACCAATACCGGCACGGGAATCGTCGTTACATCAATCACAAATGAATCGGGGGCCTACAATTTCCCGAGCCTCCAGACTGGAGCCTACAGGCTCAGCGCCGAGCTGCCCGGGTTTCAAACCCAGACATACAATGAGGTGACACTTGGTGGCGCTCAGCAGGTCCGGTTGAACTTCACGCTTCAGGTGGGTTCGGTGTCGCAGGCTGTTGAAGTGACAGTGTCCGCGGACACCCTTATTGCGACGACTTCGGCGTCTGTCGGCACCGTACTTCCCGAATACCGGGTGCGCGAGCTTCCGCTGGGTGGCCGCAATGTTATGGATCTGCTGTCGACAACCGGCGGCACCGGTCCGTCCGAGAATCTTCTGGACGGCAACTTTGCCGGCGGCCGGCTCAGCGCCGTGAATACGACGCGAGACGGTTTCGTGGTTTCCGACGGGCGGTTCAACAGCGGTGCATTTTCCATGACGTACGTCAGTCCGGACCTCGTGGAGGAGGTGCGCATCATCACCGCGCCAGTGGATGCCGAAGCGGGACGGGGCGCCGGGCAGGTACAAATGGTCACGCGGTCTGGGACCAACCAGTTCCGGGGAAGCCTGTTCTGGCAAAACCGTAACTCAGCGCTTGATGCCGCTAATTGGTTCACCAACTTCAACCGCGCGAAGAAGGATTATGAGAACCGGAACAACTGGGGAGGCCGCCTGGGTGGACCCATTGTCAAGAACAAGACGTTTTTCTTTGTCCTCGTGGAGGGCCAGCGAGACACCATTCGGCAGGACTTCGTCGGCAACGTGCTGACGGGGCCGGCGCGGCAGGGCATCTTCCGATTTTTCCCGGGCGCGGACAATCAGAATACAATTTCCCTTCGTCCGACGGTCGATTCCAAAGGCAATCCGGTGAGGCCGGTTTCGGCGACCGGTGACCTTCAGCAGTTCAGCGTGTTCAACCGCGATGCGTTCCGCCCGGGATACGATCCGACCGGTTTTATCCAAAATCAATTCCTCGCGCGAATGCCAGTGGCGAATGATTTCACTATTGGTGACGGCCTGAATACGGCGGGGCACCGCTTCACCCGCCGGATGTATGGTCTGGATATCGTCGACGGTCAGGGAGGCGACCAGACCAATCGCGATCAGTTCAACACACGCATAGACCACAATTTCAACAGCAACAACAAATTCAGCGTCGTCTATACAGAGGAACGCAACATCGGCGGCAGCTTGCAGGCGGGCGTCATGGAATGGCCCGGCGGCTATGACGGCGCGAGCAACCGCTGGCCGCGGCTCCTCTCGACATCGCTTGTATCGACGTTGTCGCCGAGCGTGATCAACGAACTTCGTGTCGGCTACAAACGAGTGCATCAGGCCAACTGGACTCCTTATTACGTCGGAAGAGACAGCGAAGACGACTCCACCCTCACGGCGAAGGCCAAGGAGGCGTTTGCCTTGCTTCCAAAAATCAACGGAATTCCATTCGTACCGATCTCGGCGATTTACCCGCAAAACTTCATGAACTGGGTAGTCGGCGCTGGCGCGCCCCGCTGGCACATCAGTCCGCAATCCACCTTCGCCGATACGATCAGTTGGAATATGGGCGCGCATTCTTTCAAAGCTGGCGCGGAACTTCGGCGCATGTCTTCGAGTTCGGGAGGCGACACCAATCAGACGCCGCGGGCCAACCTCGGCGCGGGGGGCGTGCCAGTTCAGAATATTGACAACATCGCCATTCCCGGTCTGAGCGGTAACAGCCAGACTCTGGCACGGACGCTGCTGACCGAGCTGTCCGGTTCGGTGGACAGGATCCTCGAAGGCTACGATCTGAGAGACTCCAAGAACCCGGTATTCCTGAACTGGGGGGAGGGAGCCAAACTCAAGCTCCGAGGATGGTATGCGAGTGAATTCGCGTGGTTCCTGAAAGATTCGTGGAAAACCAGCCCGAACGTGACGCTGAACTATGGTGTCCACTGGGAATGGTTCGGCGTGCCGTATGAAAAGCGAGGCCTGGCGGGAGCGCCCGTGGGTGGATCCGCCGCGCTTTGCGGTATTTCGTGCGGTTCGCTTTCGACAGTGGAGTTCGTGGGAAAGAACTCGCCGAACCCTGACCGGAAGCTCTACAACAACGATTTGAATAACTTCGCTCCTTCCTTTGGCTTGAGCTGGAACGTTCCCTGGTTAGGCAAGGATAAAACCGTGCTTCGCGCCGGATACGGGTGGAGCTTCACGGGCGGATCTCTCAAGCAGACGTCCACTTATGTCAACTTCGTTTCGGGCGGTCTGCCGGGAACGTTCGGAGGGTTCAGCAACACGGGCTGGACATACACTCAGGCCGGATATCTGTCGCTGGGGAACCTTTCGTTGCCGATACCGAAGCAGTTTGCGCCGCTGGCGGCAAGTCCGCTGGATGGCAGCCGGCAGGACAGCATCATGGCCTATGACAACAATCGCCAGGATCCCTACATTCAGAACGTCAACTTCGAGCTCCAGAGAGAAATGGGTAAGGGCTGGACGTTGAGCGTTGCCTATGTCGGGACCAAGGGAACGAGGCTCTGGGCGGGGGTTCCGCTTAACGGGGTGAACATCAATGCCGCCCTGCCTGGAGGCCAGACTTTCCTCAACGCGTTTAACGTCACACGTTCCGGGGGAGACGCGCCGTTGTTCGATCAAATGCTCAGGGGAATGAATATTCCCGGCGCAGGAGTGGTCAACGGCACGACCCTGACGGGATCTGCGGCCCTGCGGGCCTTCGTGTCCACCCGGGCGGTCATTGCCAACGGCAACGTTGCCGGCCTGGCGGACTTCTTGAATCGCAGTACTGCTGTCACTGGCAAAGGCGGCGGTTTCGTCCGAAACAGCGGATTATTCCCTGAGAATTTCTTTGTGCTTAACCCGCAGTTCAACGAGGTGACGCTGCATTCGAACCCGAGCAACTCCACGTATCATTCAACCCAGATTCAGGCCACGAAGCGGCTGTCGCAAGGCTTCACGAATCAAATAACCTACACGTTGGGCCGGGCCTTGGGTGAAACGGATAACGACTTCATCTCGCTGACTCCTCGAGACCCGAACAACCGGTCGCTCGACAAAGCCCTGCTCGCGTTCCATAGGACTCACAACATCACGACCAACGGCACGTTCGAGTTGCCGTTCGGGCCGAACCGGCCATTTCTCAGCGGAGCGCCGGGGTTTGTGCAGCGGTTGGTGGAGCGCTGGCAGCTGGGCGCAATCTTCAATTGGACGTCTGGAGCTCCACTGTCCATCAACGCTCCCGTTTCGACAGTCACGCAGATCGCAACCAATATGACTCCCAATATCGTGGGAGATTTCCCGAAAAGTTCCGGGAAAGTAACCAAGGTAGCGAACGGTGTGACCCTGTTCCCCGGCATTCTGCAGATAAACGATCCGTCGATCGCCGGAGTTTCATCGACGAATGCGCTGAACGGATCATTCACGAACAAGGCGATTACTGATTCCCAGGGCAATCTTCTTCTTACGAATCCCGTCCCTGGGCAGATTGGAACTCTTGGACTGAGATGGGTTCAAGGCCCTACGCGACTCGGGTTCGACGCGAACCTGATCAAACGAGTACGGATCACCGAGACCAGGGAGTTCGAATTCAGGCTGGATGCGCTCAATATCCTGAACCATCCGAATTTCGATCCAGTGACCGCGGCGAACCTGAACATCAATTCCACCAGCTTCGGACGTCTTACAACGGCGACCGGAAGCCGTCGATTCATTGTCAACGCCCGCCTGAACTTCTAAGGTGGAAATCTGGGGACAGACTCCGAATTCCTGAACTTTGGAATTCGGAGTCTGTCCCCAGATTTCACATTTTTGACTGCGCCCGCACCCGGTAGTATCATCCGCACACTCTCCCGTTGACCCCCAAACTCTCTGAACGAAGTCCGTTGATGAGATGGTTTTCCCTGGAGGTGATTTATGAGAAAGCTTTTTGTCCCAGTATTGGCGATTTGCCTGGCCCTATCCGCGCACGCATTTGCGCAGACGAGTAACGCGACATTAGGCGGGACCGTTTCGGATGCAACCGGTGCGCTGATTCCCGGGGTGACGGTTACCGCAACGAATGTTGCCACCGGTATTGTTTCGACAGTAATCACCAATGAAGCCGGAGCCTACACCTTTCCAAGCCTGCAGACAGGAACCTATCGGGCGACTGCCGAATTGCCGGGTTTTCGAACGCAGACCTACAACCAGGTCACGCTTGGAATTTCGCAACAGGTGCGATTGAACTTCACCCTGCAGGTGGGTTCTGTTGCGCAGGCCATTGAAGTGACCGTGGCGGCCGACACTCTCATCGCGACCACATCGGCATCGGTTGGTACAGTCCTCGCCGAGCAGCGTGTGCGCGATCTGCCTTTGGCGTCGCGCGATGTCATGGGCCTGCTTCAGGCCACTGCGGGCGCTGGCCCGATGGTCGCGACGAACCGTGTCGGAGAAGCCAAGCAGGGGTACTTCGCGGGTGGCCGCCTGAGTTCCGTCAACACAATGCGTGACGGCTTTGTGGTTTCTGACGGGCGGTACGACCACGGCGCATTTGCGGCTACCTATATCAGTCCGGACCTGGTCGAAGAAGTCCGGGTGATCACGGCGCCAGTGGATGCCGAGGCCGGCCGCGGCGCCGGACAAGTGCAGATGGTCACGAGGTCTGGAACCAACGACTACCGCGGAAGTATCTTCTGGACGAACCGCAACTCGGCGCTCGACGCCAGCAACTGGTTCAATAATTTCAACGGCGTCAAGAAAGACTATGAAAACCGGAACCAGTTCGGCGGACGCATCGGCGGGCCGATCGTTCGGAACAAGACATTCTTCTTCTTCCTCGTCGAGGAACAGCGCTACGTTCAGAAGCAGAGTTTCGTCGGCAGCGTCCTGACAGCCCCGGCGCGCCAGGGTATCTTCCGATTCTTCCCGGGAGCCGACAATCAGAACGCGACGTCCAATAACCCTTCGGTTGACCAGCAAGGCAACCCAGTGAGGCCGCGAACGGCAACGGGCGACCTGCAGCAGTTCAGTGTGTTCAATCGTGATGCGTTCCGGCCGGGATTCGATCCGACCGGTTTCATCCAGAACACTTTGCTTGCCCGCATGCCGCAGCCGAACGACTACACGGTCGGCGACGGACTGAACACGGCGGGAATCCGTTTTTCGCGCCGCATTTACGGGTTGGACCAGCCGGACGGAAATGCGACCGACACCACGAATCGCGATCAGATCAACCTGCGCCTCGATCACCAGATCAATACAAACCATAAGTTGAGCGGCGTCTATACCTGGGAACGCAATATCGATTTGACCGACCAGGCCGGCTTGATGCAGTGGCCGGGCGGCTTCAACGGCGCGAACAACCGATGGCCGCGGGTGCTGAATGGATCGCTGGTGTCCACGCTGTCTCCGACGGTGGTCAACGAACTTCGTATCGGATACATGAGGACAAAACAGTACAGCTGGTTCCCGCCTTATGTCGGACGGGAAGACGAGAGTCAGGAGACCGGTGAAGGCGGGGCGGAGGCGTATAAGTTCCTTCCGAAGTTCAACGGTATTCCATTTACGCCACTGACAACGCTTTTCCTCCAGAACTTCATGAATTGGGGTTCAGGCGCGGGATCCACGCGTTGGACCGACAGCCCCCGATATACATTTGCGGACTCGATCAGCTGGAGTCTCGGTACGCACTCCTTTAAGGCGGGCGGTGAATGGCGTGGCGGCGCGACGTCATCCGGAAACGACAATAACTTCACACCCGCTGTTACTCTCGGCGCCGGCGGAGTGCCCGTCCAGAATATCGATAACGTGGCTATTCCAGGCCTGACCGGCAACAACCAGACAGTCGCTCGCAATCTGCTGACCGACCTTTCCGGCTCGGTAAATGCCATTCAGGAAGCCTTCGACATCCGGGATCCGAAGAATCCGGCTTTCCTTGGCTACAAAGACGGAGTCAAAATGCGAATCCGCGAGTGGAACGCGAACGAGTTCAGCGGGTTCTTGAAAGACACGTGGAAGGCGACGCCAAACATTACGTTCAACATGGGCGTGCATTACGAATGGTTTGGTGTGCCGAATGAAAAACTCGGCCGCGCCGGCCGTGCCGTCGGCGGTGTTGCGGGATTGTGCGGCATTTCCTGCGGTTCGTTGACTACCGTGCAGTTTGTCGGGAAGAACTCTCCGAATCCCGGGGTCAAACTGTACAACGACGACTGGAACAATCTTGCTCCTTCGTTCGGATTGAGCTGGTCGCTGCCGTGGCTAGGTAAAGACAAAACGGTTCTTCGCGCCGGCTACGGATGGAGCATCACGGGCGGACCGCTGAAGGGGGCCTCCGGCGGCATTAACGGGATCGCGGGATCCGTTCCGGGCCTCTTTGGAGGCAACTCCAGTGGTGCGGGAAGCGGTCTCACATATAACCAGGCCAGCTACCTTTCGTTGGCGAATTTGACTTTGCCGATTCCGTTGCCGTTTGCGCCACTGCAACCGGTTCCACTGGATGGCACGCGTTCGGAAACGATTCAGGCGTATGACCGCCGCGATCCGTACATTCAAAACTTCAACCTCGAACTTCAGCGGGAGCTCGTGCGGAACCTCACGGTGAGCGTGTCTTATGTGGGGACCAAGGGCACAAGGCTCTGGGGAGGAATTCCGCTGAACGTTGTCAACATCAACGCTTCAGTTCCCGGCGCCGAAACGTTTCTCCAGGCGTTCAACGTGACGCGCGCCGGTGGCAACGCGCCGCTCTTCGATCGCATGCTTATGGGAATGAACATTCCCGGAGCGGGCGTCGTCAATGGAACAACGGTAACGGGATCCGCTGCGCTTCGGGCCTACACGGCGACTCGGGCATTCGTGGCCAACGGCAATATTGGCCAACTCGGCGACTTCCTCAACCGCAGCACGAACATTACGAATAAGGGCGGCGGTTTCGTTCGAAACGGAGGTTTGCCGGAAAATTTCTTTGTCCTGAATCCGCAATTCCAGAACGTGTACCAGCATTCAAATCCCGGCAGCTCGACATATCACTCCATGCAGCTACAGGTGGCAAAGCGCCTGTCGCAGGGTTTCACGACCCAGATCTCTTACACGTTGAGCCGTTCGTTTGGTGAAGCCGATGCAGACGGGGTAATCGATTACATCAATCCGGCCAACCGGTCGTTGCAGAAACAGTTGCTTGGTTTCCACCGCACGCACTTCTTTACCAGCAACGGCACCTACCAGCTGCCGTTTGGTCCGGGCCGTGCGTTCCTCGGCGACTCGCCGGCGTGGGTTCAGAGGGTTGTGGAGGGCTGGCAATTCAGCGGGATTTTCAGCCGGACTTCCGGCGCCCCGCTGTCGCTCTACGCTCCGGTATCGACGATCTGGCAGAGTACTGCCAGCATGACCCCGGACGTCGTCGCGGAATTTCCCAAGAGCAGCGGGAAGGTAACGAAGGTGGCGAACGGCGTCATCTTCTTTCCCGGGATGCAACAGGTTGCCGATCCGGCGGCGGCTAGTGTCACGGCGCTTAACGCGCTCAGCGGGGCGTTCAGCAACAAGGCCATTACCGATGCGCAGGGCCGCTCTATTCTTGTCAATCCCGCCCCAGGCAAGGTTGGAACACTCGGCCAGAAATGGATCCAGGGGCCATCGCTTCTCGGATTCGATATGAATCTCGTAAAGCGCCTCAAGATTGCGGAGAACAAGGAATTTGAATTCCGTGTGGATGCGATCAATGTGCTGAACCATCCCAACTTTGGTACACCGAATCTGAACATCAACAGCACGGGCACCGGCACCGCAACCGGTGTTAATGGGACGAACGTGGCTTTTGGGCGCATCACATCGGCCGGGGGAAACCGGCGGTTTATCATTAATGCCAGAGTGAACTTCTAAGATGGAGAGACGAATGACAATGAGAAGAAAAGTCCTGTATACGTTGTTGGGTATTCCGTTCGCGATCGCGGTCTTCAGTCCGGCGGCCGTGGCCGCCGTGCCGTGCGAGAGCTTGCTCTCTCTTTCGGTGCCGAATACAACGATCACCTCCGCTAAAACTGTCGCCAAGGGAGCGTTCGTGCCACCGGGCGGGCCGGGCAACCAGGCCGCCGCGTTCAAAGACCTGCCGGCTTTCTGCCGTTTGACGGCGACTCTGAAACCGAGCAGCGATTCCGACATCAAGATGGAAGTCTGGATGCCCGTCACCGGCTGGAATGGGAACTTCCAGCCCCGTGGAACCGCCGGCATGGGTGGATCGATTCCTCTCGCCGCGATGGGTGGCGAGCTGAAGGAAGGTTATGCGACGGCCGGCAGCGATACCGGGCACGTCGGCGACTCGCGCTACGTGCTGGATCACCCCGAAAAGGTGACCGATTTCGAGTATCGATCGGCTCATGAGCTGAACGTCAGGGGCAAGGCCATAATCGCCGCGTATTACGGCGAAGGAGCCAAGCTCTCCTTTATAGACGGCTGCGGCGGCGGCGCTTTCATGGCTCAGAACGCCATGCAGCGCTATCCCGCCGACTATAACGGCATCACCATAACGGGGTTCTCTCACAAGACGCGCCACGCAATATGGCAGCAATGGGTCTGGGACGCGACCCACAAGGACGCGGCCAGCAATCTCCCGAAGGAGAAATTGGAAATTCTCCACAACGCGGCATTGAACGCATGCGACGCGCTGGACGGAGTCAAGAATGGCGAGATCGAGAATCCCACGGTCTGTAAATTCGATCCGAAGGTTACCGAGTGCCGCCCGGGCGCCGCAACAGCGTCGTGCCTGACCCCGCCCCAGGTGGAGGCGGCGCGCAAGATCTATGCCGGACCCACGAACCCGCGCACCGGGCAGGCGATTTATTATCCTCCGATGCCTGGAAGCGAGCTGGCCTGGGCGGCCATGGCCGGTCCCGAGCCCTTCGGCCTGTCGGTGGACTTCTTGAAGTACTTTGTATTCAAGGATGGGAACTGGGATCCCAAAGCCCACGTGTTCAACTACGACAGCCACGTGGCTCTGGCCGAAAATCCGCTGGCGCTTCGTGCCAATGCGAACAATCCGGATATCGGAGAATTCGTGAAGCGCGGCGGAAAGCTGCTGCTGTATGAAGGCTGGAGCGACCACTTCACCCTTCCCGGGATTGCCATCGATTATTACAAGAGAGTTGTTGAGAAGATCGGCCCCGCGGCCGCCAAGGACTCCGTGCGCCTGTTCATGGTGCCGGCCATGACGCACTGCGAAGACCGCGGCGAATTCGATATGGTCGGCGAACTGGAGAATTGGATCAAAACCAAGAAGGCGCCCGACCAGATTATCGGGCGCCGCGTCTGGGAGTTGAACAAGGTGGCCGGCACGCGGCTCCTCTGCCCCTACCCGCAGGTCGCCACGTACAAGGGAAGCGGGAATACCGACGCCGCCGCAAATTACACGTGCAAGGCGCAGTGACGATGTAGAGAGGACAAGGGGACAGACTCCGAATTCCGCAGTACAGGAATTCGGAGTCTGTCCCCTTGTCCTCCTTTTGCACTGCTATAATTCCCCGGCCTGCATAATCGAGTGTCGGTTCGGAGGGGAAATCATGAAGAAACTGCTGCTGTCACTGTTGTTGTGTCTTTTTCTATCCATTTATACATTTGCACAAACAAGTAATGCCACTCTGGGAGGAACGGTTTCGGACGCCAGCGGCGCATTGATTCCTGGAGTCAGTGTCACGGCGACAAACACCGCCACGGGAATCGTGACCACTGTCATCAGCAATGAAGCAGGCGCGTACCAATTCGCAAGCCTGCAGACCGGAACCTACACCGCAAGCGCGGAGCTGCCCGGCTTTCAGACCCAGACCTATAACGGGGTTGCTCTTGGAATCTCCCAGCAGGTGCGGTTGAACTTCACGCTGCAGGTTGGATCGGTGTCTCAGGCGGTAGAAGTGACTGTAGCGGCCGACACGCTCATTGCAACGACGTCATCGTCGGTGGGATCAGTCCTCCCTGAATACAAAGTGCGCGATCTCCCGCTCGGTGGACGCAATGTGATGGATCTGGTCCAGACAACGTCTGGCGCCGGCCCGGATAACGCCGGCCCCCAGGGAGTTGATGGCTATTTTGCAGGCGCGCGGCTCAGCGCCGTTAATACGACGCGAGACGGGTTCGTCGTCTCGGACGGACGATACGACTTCGGCGCATTTTCCAATACCTATGTCAGCCCGGACCTGATCGAAGAGGTTCGTGTGATCACGGCCTCTGTGGACGCCGAAGGCGGACGCGGTTCCGGCCAGGTGCAGATGGTCACGCGGTCTGGGACGAACCAGTTCCGCGGCAGCGTCTTCTGGAACAACCGCAACTCGGCGCTCGATGCCGCCAGTTGGTTCAACAATTTCAACGGCGTGCCCAAGGACTACAACAACCGTAACCAGTTCGGAGGGCGGTTTGGCGGCCCAATCATCAAGAACAAGACGTTCTTCTTCTTTCTTGTTGAGGAACAGCGGTACGTCTCCAAGGAAACCTTCGTGGGACCGGTGCTGACCGCTCAGGCGCGCCAGGGAAATTTTCGGTTTTATCCTGGAGTCGATAACCAGAACGCCGTAGCCAATAGCCCGACGGTGGACTTCAACGGCAATCCTCGCAGGCCGGCAAATGCGACGGGAGACCTGCAGCAATTCAGCGTATTCGGCCGGGATCCGTTCCGTCCGGGATACGATCCCACCGGTTTCATCCAGAATACGCTGCTCGCGCGAATGCCGATTGCGAACGATTTCACCGGTTGCGGTCCGCAAGTCATTGGAGTGAACTGCGACGGCATGAACACTGCGGGCCATCGGTTCACGCGCCGGATCAGCGGCTTCGACTTTCAGAATGGAGAAAGCTTCGAAAACACGAACCGCGATCAGTTCAACACGCGTATCGATCACAATTTCAATTCCGACCATAAGCTCAGCTTCGTCTATACATGGGAACGCGATAATTCAATGACGGCCCAGGCGGGTATCATGCAGTGGCCCGGCGGGTATAACGGCACTTTCAGCAAGAAACCCAAGCTGCTCACCGTCTCGATGGTTTCCACGCTGTCTTCCAATCTCGTGAACGAAGCCCGCGTGGGTTACAAATGGTCGTCCATTTATGTGACGGCGCCGTTTTACGTCGGAAGAGAGGGTGAAGGCGAGCCCACTGGAAAAGGGAAGGAAGCGTTTGATTTCCTGCCAACCAGGAACGGGCAACGGTTTCTGGTCGGGACGACGCTGTTCCCACAGAATTTCATGAATTGGCCCGCAGGAGACTCCAACACTCGTGGTGGCGAGAGTCCTTTGTATAGCTACGGTGACACGGTCAGTTGGAATCAGGGCAACCACGCTTTCAAGGTTGGCGGCGAATTACGCTCTGGCAGTTCGCTTTCATGGAACGACACGCACATGACCCCGCTGGCCCAACTCGGCGCCGGTGGAGTACCGGTGGCGAATATTGACAACGTCGCCATTCCGGGCCTGAGCGCCAATAACCAGACGCTGGCGCGGAACCTTCTGACGGACCTCTCGGGATCGGTAGGGACCATCCTGCAGGGGTTCGATATCCGGGACTCCAAGAACCTGGTTTTCCAGGGCTACGCCGATGGAGTCAAATTGAAGTATCGCGATTACCAGTCGAATGAATTCAGCGGGTTTTTCAAAGATACCTGGAAGGTCCGTCCGTCGGTAACGCTGAATCTCGGCATCCATTATGAGTGGTTCGGCGTGACCTATGAAAAGAAGGGCCTCGCTGGAAAGGCCGTCGGCGCGGAGAAGGGTTTGTGCGGAATTTCCTGCGGCGCCACGACGACCATCGAGTTTGTCGGTAAGAACTCGCCGAATCCCGACAAGAAACTTTCTGACGATGATCTGAACAACTTTGCTCCCTCTTTTGGATTCAGCTGGTCGCTGCCCTGGTTAGGAAAAGACAAGACTGTTCTTCGCGCCGGATACGGCTGGGCATACACCGGCAACGCTCTCAAGGGCGTGGTCGGCGGCATCAACGCGGTAGCGGGTTCGGCGCCGGGAGCATTTGCAGGCTTCGGTGCAACAGGATTGACTCACACGCAGGCCAGCTATCTCTCGTTGCAGAACCTTACGCTGCCGATTCCGCAGCAGTACGCTCCGTTGCGCCCGAGCCCATTGGATGGCAGCCGGGCAGACAGCCTTCAGATGTATGCGACGGGCCGCGTGAATCCCTACCTTCAAAATTTCAATCTCGGACTCCAGAGAGAGCTGGCCAGCAATTTGACGCTGGACGTTGCTTATGTGGGGACCAAGGGCACAAGGCTCTTTGGCGGGATTAATCTCAACACCGTGGATATTTTCAAAAACGGATTCCTTGAAGCATTCAACGTCACTCGATCCGGTGGCAACGCGCGCCTGTTCGACGACATGCTGAGGGGGTTGAATGTTCCGGGCGCAGGAGTGGTCAACGGAACGACCGTTACCGGATCGGCAGCGTTGCGCGCCTACACGAGCACGCGGGCGCTGGTCGCAAACGGCAATGTCGGTGGATTGGCCGACTTCCTGAACCGTAACACGAGCATCACGGGTAAGGGCGGCGGATTTGTCCGGAACAGCGGGCTATTCCCCGAGAATTACTTTGTACTCAATCCGCAATTCAACAACGTGATCCTGAATTCGAATCCGAGCAGCTCGACGTATCACTCCATGCAGGTCCAGGTGACCAAGCGGTTGTCCCAGGGCTTCACTAATGCGACTTCTTACACGTGGAGCCGCGGTCTTGGCGACAACGATGCCGACGCCGCCATCAATTTCCGCGATCCCAACAACCAGCGGTTGAACAAGGCGGTCCTGGGTTTCCACCGGACGCACATGTTTACCTCCAACGGCACGTACGAGCTGCCATTTGGTCCCGGGCGCCCCGTGCTCGGTAACGCTCCCGGATGGCTGCAGCGCGTAGTCGAGCGATGGCAGTTCGGCGGGATCCTCAGCGTGACTTCCGGAGCGCCATTGACGGTCACGGCTCCCATCTCGACAATTACCCAGTTGACCGCTGTCAGCACGCCGAACATTGTTGGAGATTTTCCGAAGAGCAGCGGCCAGGTTACGAAGGTGGCCAACGGTGTCATCTATTTCCCGGGTGTTCAGCAGATCACGGATCCGTCGCTCTCCGGCGTTTCGGCGCTTAATGCACTCAGTGGATCGTTTAACAACAGGGCGATCACCGACTCGCAGGGCAAGCTCGTTCTTGTGAATCCAGCTCCCGGACAGATCGGAAACATGGGGCTGCGGTGGCTCGAGGGGCCGGGGTATGTAGGTCTGGACATGAACCTGATCAAACGCGTCCGGGTTACGGAAACCAAGGAATTCGAAGTTCGGGTTGACGCCACGAACGTGCTGAACCGTCCGAATTTTGGCACACCCGAGCTCAATATCAATTCATCGAGCTTTGGCCGCATCACAACAGCAACAGGAAATCGAAGATTTACGGTAAACGCCCGCCTCAGTTTCTAAGATCTACGCTGTGGGCGCGGGGCTTTCAGCCCCGTGCAAGGATCAAACAGGAACTTTCTGGAATCTTGCACG
>CAMAWS010000002.1 GCA_945861845.1 Candidatus Sulfopaludibacter sp. SbA3
ATTTGAGATGCAGGATTCGTCCAATTTCCAAATGTCTCATCGCCACCTTTGTTATGAAGGTAGGTTCTGCTAGCTTTAGTGTTTGGCCTCTATATAGAAAAGGAGAAACCCCAATGTCGAGCCCTACCCCCGATGATCTGAAGAACGAACTGGAAAAACTGCGTGCGGAAAACGAACGACTGAAAAAAGGCAGCTCACGGGCCATGAGTTTAAAAGTGAGCGAAAAGGGTGGCGTCTCCGTTTACGGTCTCGGCCGCTTTCCGGTGACCTTGTACAAGGAACAATGGAAGAAGTTGCTGGATATGAGCGATGAGATCCGCAACTTTATTGCGGCCAACGACAGCCAGTTGAAATCCAAGGAATAAGACTAGTCTTCGGGAAGCTCCCCGGCTTCGAGCATGAGCCGCGCGTCTTCGGCCATGCTGGCGGGAACGAGGAAAGTCACAGGCCGGCCCCTGGGATTGAATACCGACCCACGAAAAGCTCCCCGAAAAGCGTCGTACTCGTCCTCACCCCGCGTGAGGAACGGTATGCCCGCCCCTTCAAGCACAGACTTGATAATGGCGACCTCCGTGGGATCCACGCTCTCAAAGACAACTTCCAGGGGTTCTTCATTCTGCATTTTCAGTATTCATTGGGCTGTGTGATAACCGAGTAACGGGCGAAAGTGAGAAGAGGCCCGTCTATCAGGCCTCGAAGTCGCTTTTGGGCAGGTGACTCTGGCGAATGATGGACAGGAGAGTTCCTGTCTTGATTTCGCGATGATTGGGAACTGGAACCGTGATTGTTGAGTGTGTTCCCGCTTTTGCATGACGATATGACTGCCGCGGCGACGCACTTCACTGAATCCGTGTCCCTGCAAAATGGCGCAGACTTCGCTACCGGAGAGGACCCGAAGCCTACCCACGATTCACTTCGAAACGGGTCACGAAAACAGGTTCACGCAGTCTTTGCTGGACTTCGGTTGGCTCAGCAGTCTCAAGGAATAGCTCGACGGCCTCCCTCAAATTTGCTGTGGCATCCTCAATCGTAGGACCTTGGCTTGCGATATCAAGTTCCGGACACAATGCGACATATGCGTCTTCGTCCCGCTCGACAATTGCGGTGTAACTAACCCTTGCCATATAAATCGGAGTGTACTTCAGATACCCAGCGTGTGGTCTTTGCCATTGATCCACGACCAGAAGCTTGACTCAGTTCCGGTGAAAGACGATGGACCAGAAGGTGCGAACTGCCTGCATTTTTGATTGGTAACGGGAGCGAAGGCTTTTGCGGAATTTTTCCGGTGTATCCACCCAGCCCTTCCGTTTGAGTTGAGGCAGGTCCACGGATAGAAACAGCAGGCCTTTGGGCGCCTCGGATGGGTGGAACATCCATGTGTCGGGCTGTTTGGGATTCAACATCAGTTTGATTCCACCGGGGCATCGATATCGGTATCGACTATTCCCTGCTGCTCGGAGCGGAAGGATTCCAACGCCCACTGGTCGTTCACTTCCTCGTGCCGCAGGAGGTACGAGTTGCCATCATCGGCGCGCACGCGAAAGTACCGGGCATCCGGCGTGCTCCATTGGTCCTCGACGGACTCGATAAACAGGACGGCGTCCTCGATCCAGAACTTAATCGGGCGTTCATCAGCTTTGTTTCCGGAATAACATTCCACGCGAATTTTCATAATGCCCACCTACTATGAGGCTTCTGCTTTCAATCCAGGATGAGATGAACGCTGCTACGACGGAGGAGAGCGCTTGCCGCTTCACGGAGTATACGCAGTATAGACGCTTTCGACCCAGGATGCTCTGATCATATTCGGGCTGGACAGTCCCCTCCCCTGACTTTGCCCAACAAATCGTATTTCCTTCTTGACGACGCGCGAAGCGCATCCGAATAGCTGTAGGCGCGGTCTATGACCGCGCACATTGCCGTCAATTGCGGGGCGATCCCGGAGAATCTTGTGGAGAGCGAACTGTTCGGTTAGGCATCGCCTATGTCTTTCTTGGAAAATAATGACTATGGGATTTGTCCTTGATGACATTACCCGAAACATCCTAGGCCGGGATTTTTCAGGCTGGTAAACATCGGTTTCGACGAACACCATCAAATCTTCCACGTCAGCCGCCGCACTTGATCCACGAAATCAGAACCCTAACAACGGCAGAGGATCTGCGGGCTTTATCGTGTGCTCGCGAGTTTGGGTCCGGCCTGCAGCGGACTCCCGGACCTCCTATGACCGAGGGTGCCGATAAAACCTAAGTGAATGATTGTCTATTCCTCTTCGAAGTCCCAGTTTCAAGCCGATGTCATGACGAATGACATCGGAAACATCATTCTCAAGGCGTACACCGCGCGAACCGGGCGCACTACTGGCAAGTCGGAGATCGATTCCTGGATACACTCGCTGCGATACATGGATAGCGTGTTAAACGATGGCGATATCCCGGGCGACGCGGGTGTCGCCATCGAGTATCACATTCCACAAACATCAAAGCGGATCGATTTCATCCTGACCGGAAAGGACGAGCAGCAGCAGGATACGGCGGTTCTTGTTGAACTCAAGCAATGGCAACATGCGGGGTTGACGGACCAGGACGCCATTGTCACAACTCGATTCAAACATGGCGAGAAACAGACGCCACATCCTTCGTACCAAGCGTGGTCGTACAAGCGGCTTCTGGAAGACTTCAATCAGACGGTCCAGGAAGAACATATTCAGCTCTATCCATGCGCCTATCTTCACAACTACGAACCTGACGACTGTATTACCAACCCGTTCTACCAGGACTACATTGCGAAGGCCCCGTTGTTTCTGAAGAACGATGCGAAGAAGCTGCAGAACTTCATTAAGAGGCACGTCAAGCACGGTGACAATGACCAGATCATGTACCGGATTGATCATGGCAAGATCAAGCCGTCCAAGAACCTCGCCGATTATCTAGCCTCGATGCTTCTTGGTAATGAAGAGTTCACGATGATCGACGACCAGAAGGTGGTTTACGAATCGGCTTTGACTGAGGCCGCGCGAGCTTCACTTGGCGGAAAGCGTGTACTGATCGTTGAAGGTGGCCCCGGGACTGGAAAGTCGCTGGTAGCGATCAACCTGCTCGTCGCAATGACAAGCCGGGAGCTGGTGGTCCAGTACGTTACCCGAAATTCGGCGCCGCGAGTTGTTTACGAAGCCAAGCTGACCAACTCGTTCAAGAAATCCCACATCTCGAACATGTTTAGTGGCTCTGGGTCATTCCATTCGATCGAGGCCAACAGTTACGACTGCCTCATCGTCGATGAAGCGCACCGCCTCAATGAAAAGTCCGGGATGTATGCAAATCTCGGCGAAAACCAAATCCACGAAATTATTCGTGCGAGCCGCTGCAGTGTGTTCTTCATTGACGAAGATCAAAAGGTGACGCTCAAGGATATCGGAGATAAGCGTGAGCTTCGCCGGTGGGCAAAAATGGAGGGCGCCAAAATCACGGAACTCACGCTTGAATCGCAATTTCGTTGCAACGGGTCCGATGGGTACCTTTCCTGGCTGGACAATACCCTTCAGTTAAGACCAACCGCAAATGAGACGCTGGATGACGTTGGATATGACTTCCAAATCGTCGGTACACCAGGCGAACTTCATGCCTGGATACGCGAAAAGAATGAGGAAAAGAACAAGGCGCGCATGGTTGCGGGATACTGCTGGGACTGGGTCAGTAAGAAACAGCCGCAGCTAAGAGACATCGCAATCGGCGATTACAAAGCAACATGGAATTTGGATACGGATGGTCAAGCCTGGATCATCAAGCCCGACTCCGTCAGCGAAGTTGGCTGCATTCATACCTGTCAGGGTCTCGAATTGGATTACGTCGGGGTGATCGTAGGCGCGGACATGGTGGCCCGCAATGGCCGAATCATGACGCGACCTGAAGAACGATCCAGCATGGATCGCTCGATCCACGGCTGGAAAGCCCTGATGAAGAAGAACCCGAAGGAAACTCAGGAACGCATCGACTCCATCATCAAGAACACGTATCGCACGCTGATGACCCGAGGACAAAAAGGGTGCTACGTATGCTTCGTCGATGAAGAAACCAGAAGCTATTTTGAGAGTCGCCTGGGGCTGCATGCGGCGGAACTCGTTCCGTATTCCAACGCGCTCCCGTTGTTCGACTTGAGGGTCGCCGCCGACGCTTCCTACAAAGATCTTGAAGGCTATTTCTCAAATTCGGAAAACTTCAAATGGCATCGTGTCAGCGGCGGTCCGTTTCCCAGGGACAGATTCCTGGCTCTCGTGGAAGGTGATTCCATGGAGCCGGACATTGCTGACGGCCAGCTTTGCATTTTCCGGAAAGATCCCGGCGGCAGCCGGAATGGCAAGATCGTCCTGTGCCGAATCGGTGGATTTGCCGGCGACGAGCCCATCGCCGTAGTCAAACGATATCGAAGCGCCCGGACGGCATCAGCGGACAGTATCGGCGAAGCTAAGGCTATCGTTCTCTCTTCATTGAACGAAAATCATGACGACATTGTATTAACCAGCGGCGACCATCTGTCGATCATCGGAATCTTCGAACGAGCAGTTAAGGAATAATGACCGAGTTCCAGGCGTCTCTTCCCTGCTCGAATGTCTTTGATTGTCCGCGTATCCGTAGCTCTCACCTCAGTCCCCTAGTTTTCTCCAGTTTCACCCAGATCACAGCACCGCTCGGATGCTCGTAAGGCTTCGGCCTTTTCAATTGAGTGGAGCGGCCGAGTACCCAAGCGTACGTCGTCTTATATCGAAGCCCAGGGAGATCGATCGGCCGCGAGCCGATCTTGCTCGCGTTCGCCTTCAGTTCTTTCAGAGAAAGTGGACCTACTACATCGACGAGATCGCATGTGCCCAAGATGAGCCCACTTCCTGCTCGGATCAGAGCAATGCGTCCGCGAATTTTAGTCCGTGACCCACGGATTTCCCATGTCTTCTTGCCCGCGAGAATCTTCTCGATCCATGGTGATCGTATGATCAGTCCACGCATGGTTCACCTCAGTCAGTCATTCACGAACTGCGCCAGCCGATGTGCATCCAGCGCCTCACGTGCAAAGGCAAATACTCTAGCACTCACTACGGATTGATCGCTGTAGATCGCTACGTCTCGCTCGGTTCCATCTCAGGAATTCGAAGCTTTCTATGTGCCGCGGCACTTTTGACGTTAACGATGCCGACCTTTGTTGTTCGCAACCTCGAGTCAATTATCTTTTTGGGCCAAAAGTAAACCGTGAGAACATGCCAGCCTTAACAAACGCAGCTAACTGCAGAAACATGAATATGTTGCGAGAACCGATAGTGTCCCCCAAACAAACAGATCAGAAGAAGCAGTTTCGGTCTTCCCGGCCGTACTCGTCCAAAATCATCAAAGCCGGGGCTCTGATCGCGGACACGAAGACTTTGCTTTCCCACTGGGATGTCAAAACCTCGGTGGCGGACAACATCCATCGGGTACAGCGAGAGAATGTCTTCGGGAAATCCTCCCGTTCCCGTGTTAACGCCATCCTGGCGATCTTTCGGCAGCGATACCTCACGGAAGAATCAGTGACACGGGCACTTGCCACCCTCGTCCGGAGAAGGTTTCCGACCGCAGCTCTGGCACGGTTGCTATATTTTCATGCTGCACGTGCGGATCAGTTGCTGCACGATGCCGTCACCGAGATTCTCGTGCCGATGCAGGCACGGGGATTGGTGGACATCGATGCCCAGAATTTCCAGCGATCCCTGGCAAAGTGGGTGGAGGAAGGAAAGACGACTGGGCATTGGTCGGAACCAACCATCACCCGGATTTCGCAAGGACTGCTCTCGGCTCTTCGAGATTTTGGCGTCCTCGAAGGAGCTGTTCACAAGAAGATCTCTTCCGCCTTGCGAAGCCGGGATCGCTTTGGTCGTCGCCATCTACTCGGCGCTCAAGAGGCAGTCCGTCCAGGCGGGCATGGTAATCCTTGGCGACTTGAGTATTCAGGGGAACATCAAGCCACTGCGTTCCTTGTCAGAGCCGCTCCAGGTCGTCATGGACAACGGCGCACGCAAGGCACTGATCCCGCTGGAGAACAAACGAAACTTTCTCGAAGTGTCCGGTGACATCGTCGAACGAGTTGATCCAGTTTTCTTCTCCGACCCGATGACGGCGGCGATGAAGGCGTTGGGGATGACGTGAGATTTAAAATGACAACTCTGTACGGTGTAGATGGGTGTAAGGGAGGATGGCTTGTATCGCGGAGTGTGCCCGATGGAGATGCGCTCGGTATACCCAGTTTCTCGGTCACAACGGATCTCCGTCATATCTTCGAGAAAGCCATTCAATGCCAGGCTATTGCGATAATCGATGTCCCGATTGGTCTGTGCGATGCGGGAGCACGGAACTGCGACCTCGCAGCGCGTAAAATCCTCCGCCGTCCCCGTAGTAGTAGCGTATTTCCCCCGCCTTTTAGAAGAACTCTCCAGGCGACGACCTATCGAAAAGCTTGTGAATTGAACTGCCGTGATGGTGGTCCGAAGGTCACGCAGCAAACCTTCAACATCATGAAGGGTATCCGTGATGTCGATGGCCTGATTACACCCAAGTTGCAGAACCGGGTTCGTGAGGCCCATCCGGAAGTGACATTCGCCCAGTTGGCCGGAAGCCCGATGAAGTTCCGAAAGAGGACGGTTCCAGGAATTGTCGAGCGTTTGGCGGTCTTGGCGGCAAATGGAGTCAACCTCACACGAGAAACGATTCAATCTGAGCGATTGAGGCTCGGCCGGTCCTTGGTCAAACCTGACGACATCGTCGATGCTGCGGCATGCCTGGTTACGGCTTGGCGAGTTTACCGGAAAGCATACGTTGTAATCCCAAACAGTAAACAGGTCGATGCGGAACAATTACGTATGGAGATCGTTTCGTAGCCCCAGATTGAGACGACGGGAAGGCCCGCAAGGTCCAGTAAGTGAGGGTTAATTTATGAAAGCAGGTTATCGCCAGTGGCTGGAGTTACAGAAGTATCAGGCGAACACCGTCAACGCGCAGATGTATAGGGCTGGCCGGGTTGAGGAACATCACGGCAACCTCGACGAGCATTACGCGACAGACCGCATGGCAAGCCTCGTCGAAACGCTGTCCTATTCAAAAGACGACCAGCGGCGTAACCGGCCAAACCCGACGAAGATCCCGATCGAAGGCGACATCTTCAAGAACCTCGTGTCGTATCGCGATGCGGTAAAGCGTTATCGCAAGTTCCGAGATGAGACTGGCGAAGACGGATTTGACGCTCCTGCGCCCGGCGCGGATGAATCTGCGACGGCGGCTGGCGAAGAGGTCGGACGGAGGATCGGACTGGAGCGAGATCTGCAAGCCGCACTCCGGGTGGAGATCCAAAAACTTGAACCAGGCCTCACTATCACGGATGACGGCGCCGAACGTTCCGTCGAGTCTGGATTCATCGATATAACCGCCCGGGATTCTTCGGGAATGACTGTCGTCATCGAACTGAAGGCGGGAGTTGCAGGACAACGCGCTGTCGCACAAATCCTAAGCTATATGGGAGATGTCGCCAGCGAAGAGGAAACTGGAAACGTTCGTGGAATACTAGTCGCGTCCGACTTCGATGCAAAAGCGAAGTCGGCGGCGAAAATGGTGCCGAGTCTGATTCTTCGTAAGTACAGCGTCCAGTTCAGGTTCGCAGACGGGCAGGCCTAACCACCGAACAAAGAATGGATGAGGAATCCTGACAAAAACGCCATCCATCACGCATCGATATCGTCAGCGCGCGGCCGGCAGTACGGAACGAATTCCAAAGAATTCAGCGACTTCCTTTCGCCGCTCCGGAGATATCTCCATGGCCAGGTCGGCAGGCCATGGGACAAGGTCTACAGCGAGATTCGCAAAGCGGTTCCAGGCGGATTGCAAGGGGATCATCTATGGATGCACATCAAGTGGGAAGTGGAGATCCACTGCTTCGAGCGCGACGGCCGCGTGTTTGCCAGGCAGCGGTACTTTTATGTAGATATCGAGGTTTCGGGCTTATACGTTCATCCGCGCACAGGGCTTCTGTGTTACAGGCTGCTACCTTCAAGACCACGCCTGAAGCCAACCGCGCCAGTAGACCGGATCGAGATCGCCGAAAACGAGGAATACCGAAAGATCAATGGCATCTGGTACTACCAGAAGTTCGTTCGCCTCGATGTTTCAGGGCCGCCAGTTCTGGAATTAGTCCGAAAGAAGCAACTGAACCGGCGCGAACTGCGCGAATTCCGGCAGGCGTACCCTGAGTAGCGATTCGTTGCCTCGACCGAAGTGCCGGATTCTGGAACCACGCTGTGGGCGCGGGGCTTCAGCCCCGTGCAGAGTTCCAGAAAATTCCTGTTTGATCCTGGCACGGGGCTCAAGCCCCGCGCCCACAGGTCGCGTGACAACGCTTAGGTTGCACCCATGTATCGCTCCCGCGTATAGTCTGAATACAGAAATCTGTATTGGAAATCGAGCTTATGAAAACCACGCTGAACATCGACGATGAACTTCTCATCAGAGCCAAGGCTGTATCCGCTCGCGAAAAAACAAGCCTGACTGCGCTCATTGAAGAAGGACTCCGCTTGCGTCTTCGCCGGCCAAGCCGGAAATCCAGATCCGGGAAGCATGTGTTGCCGGTTTATCGCGGCAAAGGCGGTCTGGTGAAGGGCATTGATCCTCGCTCAAACCGTTCGATGCTGGATGCGGCTGATGACGCCTGATCTCAACGTTTTGATCGCCGCCTCAAGAATCGATCATGTCCATCATAAGAAAGCAATGGGTTGGCTGAGTGAGGCCCTTACAGCCAGCGCGAGGGGAGGTGGCCTGGAAATTCTTCCGATGGTCGCGGTGGGATTCCTGCGATTGGTCACCCATCCGAAGGTGTTTGTGAATCCGACGCCGATTGACGATGCCATCTCCTTCCTGGACAAGCTACTCGACGCTCCCGGCGTGGAAATGCCGGAACTCGCTCGCGAGTGGACTGCGCTTCGTCAGCTTTGCCGTGACAGAAAACTCAGCGCGAACGATGTTTCAGACGCCTGGATCGCAGCGGCCGTGAGAACAAGAGGAAATCATCTCGTCACATTCGATCGAGGATTCACGCGGCTCCTGTCGAAGGCCGAAGTCACGATCCTGGACTAGCGAAATAGAGCAGGAAGAATAATCCGTCATGGCTTTCTGCGGCTCGGCACTGTACACTCTTTCCAGTTTGCGCGTTCGATGTCCGACTTTCCTTGCAGATGCCGCAGCCGTCCGGTCTCAACTAACGGCGAGCTTCTTCACCGTTCGGTTTTACCGCTCAAACCTCTGAACTTCCGTCACAACGACGAGTCAGCCAAAACCATTTTTAGTCTCGAGCGCGGTTTCCAGGGGACGCTCCGGGATACATTCAGGAGCACTTCGCATGACTTTCGACGAACTTGGGCTCGCGCCCATTCTCTGTAAAACCGTTGCCGGACTGGGCTACAGCTCTCCGACACCCATTCAGGTCCAGGCCATTCCCATGGCCCTTGAAGGCCACGACCTTCTGGCCGGCGCACAAACCGGCACGGGCAAAACCGCCGCATTCGCGCTTCCGATCATCGAGCGGCTGATGATTCACGGCGCACCCCGCAAAACCGTATCGCGCAGGCCGCGATCTCTCGTCCTGGTACCCACGCGTGAGCTGGCCAACCAGGTTCACGAGTCGTTCCGATCCCTCGCCACTGGAACCGGACTTCTCAGCGCCACCGTATTCGGCGGCGTCGGCATGGAGCCGCAAGTCCGGGCCCTGAACCGCGGTCTCGACCTGGTCGTGGCCACTCCCGGCCGCCTCATCGACCACATGGAGCGCGGAACCGTAAACCTTTCCGGCGTGGAGATCCTGACGCTCGACGAAGCCGATCGCATGCTCGACATGGGATTTCTTCCCTCCATCCGCCGCATCCTGGCAGCCGCGCAGACCAACCGGCAGACGCTTCTGTTCTCTGCAACCCTGCTGCCGCAGATCAAGGTACTTGCCGCACAGTTCATGAAGAATCCGAAAGAGGTCCAGGTCTCCGCGGTGAACAGCATTGCGGCCACCATTGCCCATCGCGTCCATCCGGTGTCTGCCGATCGCAAGCGCGACCTGCTGGTTCACCTGCTCGGACGAAATACGCACCAGGCCCTGATCTTCTGCCGCACCAAGCACGGTTCCGATAAATTGTGCCGCCACCTCTCCGACGGCGGATTCCGCGCCGAAGCCATTCATGGCAACAAGAGCCAGGGCGCTCGAACGCGGTCGCTGGCAGACTTCAAGGCCGGACGGACCCGTCTTCTCGTCGCCACGGACCTTGCGGCCCGCGGCCTCGACATCCAGCAGTTACCGATGGTGATCAACTTCGACCTCCCGATGGTCCCGCAAGACTACATTCACCGGATCGGCCGCACGGGCCGCGCGGGCGTCGAAGGTCATGCGGTGTCGTTGGTGTCGCGCGAAGAGCGGGGGTTGCTCGGGGATATCCAGCGGCTTCTTGCCGGCCAAATTGAAATTTCCGCGGTTGCGGGATTCGAGCCGTCGAACGCGCCCAGTAGAGCCAACGCCACGCCGCGTCCTCCGGCCACGCCTTTCAGGGCTGCCACTCCAGAAAGGCAGGCACGCGTGGGCTATGCGTTCCGTCCGGGCGGCGCACGGTCCGAGCGCAGCACAAGAGACAGCGGAAACCGGTCACGGCATAAAACCGGACGGTAATAGACTTCGTTACTACCTGTGGGCGCGGGGCTTCAGCCCTGTGCAAAGCTCAAAAGGAAAAACTTTTGTTGGAGTCTGGCACGGGGCTGAAGCCCCGCGCCCACAGGTAGAACGAAAAGCGCAGATTATGCTCCATCATTGCGGCGTGCGGTCCTCTCCAAAATACTTTTCGCTCCGGTAGCGCAACCACACGCGCAACACCTGGGGCACCTTCTCCCGCTCGGCCTCGCTCAGAGACTCATACAACGCCATCGCTTTTTCGCGCTCGCGCCGGCAAGCCCGGTTGTTGTGCGCATCCCATAAACTGCGAGCCACGCGGATGCGGCGGCAGGTTTCCTTGATCAGGGCCGCGCCGGTGAGGGGCTTGTTGTTGTCTTTCTTCTTAGCGGGCATAGGCGTCGAGAATGATATTGGGGAATCCAGCGGCATGTATGGCTGCTCCTGCAGAGGAGAGTACATATGGGGCAGGTATTACAGGAGAATCTCTTTTACAGTGTTACTTATTGAACCTACATAGGGCTGGACTGAATTCCCCGCCAATTGGACTGAGACATCGCCATTTTGGTAGCACGATTTTTTAGATTTTTGGACCGATAGCTGCCAATTGACATACATGATTCAGAACTGGACCGAGCAGTGGTATCCTCATCGGACCCAAACCCTAAAGGAGCCTTTTAATGAAACTAGAAACAGAACATGCAGTGGAAAAACCGAAGGTAAAAATCCCCGCGGAAGCGGTGGAACTTTACACCCAGTACATTCACGGCGACATCAGCCGCCGTGCCTTTCTCGATGGCGTGAAGCGTTTCGCCGTCGCCGGCCTGACTGCCGCGGTGATTGTCGAAGCGTTGATGCCGAACTACGCGCTCGGACAGCAGGTCCGCAAGGATGACGAGCGGATCAAGGTAAGCTATGAGACCGTGCCTTCACCCACTGGAAATGGATACATGCGGGGTTATTTCGCCCGTCCATTCAGCCAGGATACCCGCACTGAGCTGCCGGTGAAACTGCCGGGCGTTATCGTCATACACGAAAACCGGGGACTGAATCCGCATACCGAGGACATTGCACGGCGCTTTGCCCTGGAGAACTTCATCGCATTTGCGCCTGACGCGCTGTCGTCCGTCGGCGGTTATCCCAGCGACGACTACAAAGGCGGCCTGTTATTCGCCAAGATCGATCGCCCCAAGATGACCCAGGACTTCGTCACCGTCGCGCGATGGCTGAAAGCACATCCTCTCTGCAACGGGAAGATTGCCTCAACCGGTTTCTGCTTCGGTGGCGGTATGTCCAATACCCTGGCTACCCTGCTGGGCCCGGATCTGGCGGCCGCCGCTCCGTTTTACGGCGGCGCGCCCATGGCGGCGGACGTTGTGAAAATCAAAGCGGCCATGCTGATTCACCATGGCGGACTCGACAAAGCGCTGGTCGACGCATATCCCGCATATGAGGCGGAAATGAAGAAGAACGGCGTCCAGTACGAAGGCCACATTCATCCCAATTCCGTTCATGGCTTCTTCAATGACGCCACGCCGGAACGCTACAACAAGGCCGAGGCGGAACTGGCATGGAAGCGCACCATCGAGTGGTTCAATAAATACACTCGCGCCTAACTCAGGAAAGACAGACTGAAGGGCCCGGGTGGTTCCGAAACCGCATCTCTTAAGATGATGGCAGAGGGACCACCCGCCTCGCGGACAAGATTCTCGCCGACATGTGCCCCAACCCCCCTTTGATGCCCATCAACTTCCGTCGCGAATCACACGGCACGATTCGATATCGAATGTCACTTCTCCGATGGTGAGGCTGGTTTGGTTGCGGAGTCCCCCAGCAAACTGCAGGAACGTCTGCACGTCGGCATAATTGCTGGCCAGGCCGAATGACACTCGGATCGCGCCGGCACTCTTGCCTCCGCGGTGGGTGATCAACTGGAGGAAGCGCGGCAGGGTCATGCCGCCAGCCTCCTGCGCTCCCGCGAGCATATCGTCCTCGGTCAGGCCTTCGGCAGTCTCGCCTGCTCCGGGATTGCAGAAGCATCCGGTGCGCAGCGACATTTTCTGCAGGCCTGCAAGTTCCTCCACACGCCTGTAGTCGAGCAGGTGTCCATTCGGATCGTAGAAATTCATCGTCACTGTTCCGCCCCGCCTCGAAACATCTGCCGGTCCGTAGATGCGCACCATGTGCCTGCCGTTCGCGTGCCGCAGATCCATAAGACGGTTCAACAACCACATCGTCAGGCAGCGCACGCGCGTGGCGATCGTCTCCATCCCGATCGATTCGAGGTGGCGAAGGCCGATTTCCGTGGCCGGAATTGCCAAATAGTTGAGCGTGCCGTCCTCGAAACCCGCTTCGCGCGCCGCCAGGACATGGTGACGGCCCTGTACCGTGGCGAAGTTGACGGTGCCGCCGGCAAACCAGGGACGTACCAGCTTTGGCAGCACGGTATTTCGAATCAAGAGACAGCCCACGCCTGTGGGATATCCAAACATCTTGTAGAACGACACGGCAACGAATTCAGGATGGACGATGGCGAGATCCAGGCGATTCGTTGGAACGTAGGACGCAGCATCGAGCAACACGTCCCATCCCTTAGCCTGTGCCTCGCCAATCAACTCGAGCGGATGCTTCACGCCGGAAAAATTCGATTGCGCGGGAAACGCAAAGAGCTTCTCGCTCCCAAGCGAGCCCCCGTCTGCCAGCAGGCGGCTCAACTGTTCCCGATCGATCCCCAGGTCCGGCATTGTCAATGGCGCGTAATCCACCGATGCGCCTTTCGCGCGGGCAAACTCGCGTATGCCGTTGACCGAATTGTGGTTGTCGAATGTCAGCAGATATCGGCCCTTCGGCCCAAACGGATAGGCCTCGCCGACATGCTTCAATGCACCCGTGGCATTCTGAGTGAACACCGTTGTGTATTCGTCCGCGGAGGTATTGAACCAATTCAGGACTGCCCGCCTCGCCTGTTCGACGAGGCCGGTCATTGCCCCGGACGCCGGGCTGGCCGAGTGTGGATTTCCGAAGACGTGCTTGTTCAGCAACTCCGCGTGGCGGAGAACCTGTGACTCGGCGTAAAGACTGCCGCCTGTGTAATCGAGGTAGACATGGCCCTGCTCGTCGAGCCGGCGGTACTCCGAGCCGCGAAGCACGTCGATAATCGCAGTCGTCTCGTAATCAGGAAAGTGCTCAAGAAACTTCGCGAACGCCACAGGCCCCCCTGTACGAACGTGTTTCACGAAAGGAATAGCCGGTGTTGCCGAATTGGCCAATCACCCCATTTGTCAGAACTGAAACAGATGAATTGGGTCAGTCCGCAATTCTCGTGCTCTGGCTGGCCACACACTGCCAACGGCCCGCGCGCATCACGAAGACGTCGACAAACCGGACGCTTACGGTCACCGTCCGCCCCTGCATGGGTCCGGTCATACTTTTTCTAAACCAGACGACAGCCGTGTCGCCATACTCCTTGACGGTAAATTCGTCGAGTGTCGCCGAGTCGATGCGCTTGTTGAATGTCGCGGCGTTCTCGAGCTCCTGGTCCCTGTCGCCCCGGGCGCCGTCGTCGTAGGTGGCAATGAATTCGTCGGCAACCACCTTTTCGATGAACGCGATATCTTTCTGATGAAACGCCTGGTCCCAATCCCGCTCGAGCTGTATCAGGATTTCCTGATTGGATCGCCCTGCTGCGGATTGAGAACCGGACACAGTTGCCGTTGGAAGAACGATAAGAATCACGACCAAGATGTCTCGCCAGAAACCTCGACCCATGTGCCGCCCCCTGATGGTTTGAATTTCAGCCCGACTACTGTACCTCTTGACGTCAACTAATGTCTTCTCAGCAGTCGGCGAGTACCTTCTCCGCGAAATGGATGCTGCTGCCCAGTTAGAATGTTTAATGGAGGCGCCGCCACATGTTTACGTTTCAGCCGATCGGTTATGTTCGATCCCCATACTCCGAAACCACTCAGGTTCCCAAAGGTCCTGGAACGCAGCATCAGGCGGAAGGAGTTCTCGAAATTACCAGCGAGTTCGAGGAGGGCATGCTGGATATCGAAGGATTCTCGCACCTGTTCATCATCTGGGTCTTCGACCGAAGCAAGGGATACGCGCTCACCGGAATTCCGCCAACGGACGATCGCCCGCACGGAGTGTTCGCAACCCGATCGCCTTATCGTCCGAATCCTATCGGCCTGACGGTTGTTGAAGTGATCGGCCGCGAAGGCCGTTATGTTCGCGTGCGCGGTCTGGACATGCTCGAAGGAACACCCATCCTCGATATTAAGCCGTATATGTCCGGCGTACCCGCCGAAAAACTGCGCCTGGGATGGTTTGGCGAAGCCGAAGCCCGGAGACGGCAGTCGAACTAGAGCGGTAATTTCATTTGAAAATCGATTTCGGGATCATTGCGTGGATGCCCTTCGTCGCATCGACTGTTTGCGTCACGTGCAAATCGACTGCGACCGAACACAGGATGTAGGCATCGTCGCGTTCCATACCTTTTTCGGTAACCAGGAAATCAATCATGTCGCGGACAGCCATTCGCGCCGCCTCGTCGAGATCCTCATTCAAACCCATCGTGATGTAATGCGTAGGCGTCTCGGCGCGCGGCCACAAGATCTTCTTTCCTTTGCGAACCATCACCTGAAGTGTTCCGCGCAAGGACGTCTCCAGAGCCGTTCCCGTTACTTCGCCTTCACCCTGCATGCCATGACCGTCGCCGATGGACAACAACGCCCCCGCAACGTGGACCGGCATATATAACGTGGTTCCGGCAACCAAATCCCTATTGTCTAAATTACCGACGTGCGGGCCCGGCGGACGGCTGGATATGCGTCCCATCAGTGGAGGAGGCGCAACCCCAATCGATCCGAAGAACGGCGCCAACTTCAACGTGATTCCCGAACCGAAATCAGCCGTGCCAGCTCGTTCGTCTATTCGTATCAGTTTCAGGCCGGCATATGGAAATTCATCCGGAAGCGTTCCTCCGCCGGGGGCGAATGCCGTGACGCCATATGGATGGAGAAACTCGAAACTGCCAAAATGAACTTCCAGCGAATCGCCCGGCTGCGCGCCTTCGACATAGATAGGACCCGTCATCGGGTGCGCGCCTGGGCCGCGCTCCTTAACCGTATCCTCGATTACCTTAAGAGACTGCGGAATCTCATTCTCCATCACTCCCGCCAGGCGCAAGCGCTGAAGTCCGCCGGCAACCATGGTTTCCACGCGTATGGTGTCACCAGAGGCAATTCGTAAAACTGGAGCAAGTTTCGCTTCGTAATATCCCCAGTGAATATTCTTCGGCTCCAGCTTCAGTTCGTGAGTCTTAGATTGAGCATTGACGAGCGTCCCAAAGAAAAAAATAGCCGGTGCGGCAATGAGGAGGGGTTTCATCATCGGCGTACACTAACATGCACCACAGTATCGTTAAAGCACAATAAAGCACAATGCGGGAGGGTTGGTGATGTTGATGATATTCAGCCTTCGTATTGCAATACGTTCAAGCCCGCGTTCCAGTCGGTGACATACACAAGTCCGCCGGTCGTGACAAAGATATCGGCGGATTTCGCTGCGAGCGCGACGTTGGGGCGCGGATCGATCAACCGCCTGGGCGCCGGGGGCACCCAGTAGGCGATTTCCTTTGGCGCGAATGCATCCTTGATATCGAACACACGGACGCCGGCATTGTTGTAGGTGGCGAAGATGGTTTCCTCGCTGCGAAAACTGCCCGGCCGATTCTCGTGCAGGTTGTGCGGGCCGAAAGTCCCGAGCGAGCAGAAGTTTCTCTCCCCCGGGGTGGGCAACGTAGAGATCGGCACTGGATTTTCCGGCACGCGCAAATCCACGATGAAAGTATGAAACGTGCCTTTCGCGCATCGTTCTGCGTTGGCTTCGTCTGCCACGACTGCCAGATTCCGGCCGGGCAAAGGAAGCGGCGTGTGAGTTCCTCCCGGAAACGGCGGACACCAATTGATGTGTGAGATCAGCCGTGGTCTGGCCGGATCACTGAGATCGTGGACCGTGAAACCGCCGTCGCGCCAGGCGCCGTAACCACGATCGCCGGCCGTGATCATATGATGCAGAGCAACCCGCCGGCCCGGAGCCAATGCCGGCGCCTCGCCAGCCGCCCGATTCATTCCGGGCATCCACCAACGCGACACAATCTCCGGTTTGGTGATGTTGTTAAGGTCGACCATGCAAAGAATGTGATCGGTGAAACCATCGAAATGCGCCGCAATGGCGGCGTAACGTCCCCCCGTCCACCACACGCGATTGATACCGAGCCCCGGCATTTCGAGAAAAGCGATCTCCTTCATCTCCGCAGGACGGGAAATATCGTGAATGCTCAGGCCTGAACGGAATTGTTTGCGATTGGTGATGCTGTCGGCGAGGGCGTTTTCGAAATAGCCCCGGATGTTGTCGTAGGACTGCATCGCCACGATGTTCGCGCCGTTGGCGAGCAGGAGCAGGTCTTCCGCAACCTGCAGGTGATGTGTCCGTGTAAAGCCGCCGCCGGTGAAAAAGCCTGCGGGCTTTAACCGGCGCGGATCCGACGCGTCGAGGATCGTTACTCCGTTGCTGAACATGTGGCCCACGTAAAGATGCCCGCGGTTGACCATGACCTGCACGCTGTCCGGGCGCCCGCCAATATCGCTGTACGACAAATGGCGGAAGCGGCGCCCAATGCCCTGCGCCGGAACAGGAGATTCCTGTGCAGCGTCTGCGCGCCCCAGAAGGCACGACGACGCTGCAAGACCGAGCAGACCTTTCACACAATCGCGGCGAGCGATGGTTGCCATGTTTTCCTCCGTTTCTTAACGCGGTTTATAAACTCACGCCAGGCTAATGATTCGTAGTGCGTCACTCTGAAATATCGCAATTAGCCGCCGACTTACGGGCGTCTTGCCCAACGACCCTCACCCGCCGCTTTGCGGCACCCTTTCCCGCAGGGAGAGGGACAGACTCCTCTAAGTGTGTCCTTCGCCCTCCGGGAGAAGGTGGCCCGCAGGGCCGGATGAGGGTGTTTCGGCCACGGCGATCACCGCGCGAGCGGATCGGGGCGCACCTGGACTTTGTAAACTTTCGGCCGCGAGCTGGTGCCCCCTTCGTTGTGGAACACCGTGCGGGTTCCCAGTGTTGTCCACAGCCCTTTCCCCTTCCATCCGGCGCCCGGGTTGTCAATGCGCCCGTCGACATTCTTGCTGAAGAAGCCCATGGGATATGGAACGCGGATGCTCACGAACTTGCCATTCACCAGCGCCAGCAGCGCCTCGCCGCCATTGGTCATGGCAAGGGGTACGTTCGGTCCAAGCCCTAACGTGTTATAGCGATCGACCCAGACGTAGTACGCGTGCTCGGCGCTGCCTGGATCGGTGACACCCTTGAACTGCGGTCCCGGGTATGGATACAGCGTCCAGCCTTCGGGGCAGTGCTTGCCGGTTGCCGCGGCCGGCCCGTTGAGCGGCCCTTTGCATTTGCGCCGGTCGAAGCTCGCGAGATGTCCGCTCGCAAGCGTCGTCCAGACCACGCCGTTGAGATCGAGGTCGATGCCTCGCGAACCGTATCCTTCGTCCGGCGGCAGGTAGACTTCGGTCAACGCGGTTTGCGACGGGTTAGTGCCCGGCACGAGACGCAGGATGTAGCCCGGCTGGTCGATGCGCGAGAAACCCACATCCATCGCCTGGCCCCAGATCGAATCGTCAACCGGGCTCGACTGTACACCGTAGAAGGCGGCCATCACGCGCTTGTCCCTGGCGGGGCCCAGCGGCTGATTCGCCTCGACGTACGCATCGCGCTTGCCGTTGCCGTTGGTATCAATGATAAGAGGCGTCCAGCCCTGTGACTTCACTTCGTCGCCGGTCTGCTCGTACAGCTTCGTGTTCAGCCAGCCGACGACGCCGCTTGCCGGCCCGCCGGCGCTGGTCCACAGCGTGTTGTTGGCGTCCCTGGCGAAATACAGGTGCTGGGTGGTGAAGCAGGTGCTGATGAGCGACCACTTCCCTGTCTTCGGGTCGTACATCGAAAGCTGACGGTCGGAGGTCTCCAGCGGCACCACCTTCGCTGACGGATGATCCGACCCTTCTTTGCAGAAGTCCGGGTTTGCCACAGGCCGAACCCTGGCGGTGAACCACACGCGCGCCTTCTCGTCCATGATCGGATTATGGATGCTGGTGTGGCCGTCCCAGATCGGCTCGTCACCCCAGTAAGGCGAATGTCCGCGCACGAGATCCAGCGACGAAGGGGTTTTCGGATCGCGGAATGGGTGCCGTACCTGCGATACCGAGTTCTTAATCGGATCAAGAACGGGCACCATGTCGGTGCTTTCCTCAGTTGATCCATAGATTGGACCGTTGGCATTCACTCGCGGATTGCGCTTGTCGCTCGAGATCGCATCGTGGAGATAACCGGTGGGCGTGGACCACTCCCACATGCTGAGCACGACATTGCGCTCGACACCCTGGGGCCGCTGCGGCTTCGCGGTGGGCAGTTCTCCCCTGGCAATGCGATCCGTCCAGTCGGCAAACAGCGACAACGCTTTCGGGCCCAGTTGCCCGAGGGCGAGAGCCATGTTTCCTCTGGCCTGTCCGGCCTGCAGGCGGCGGGCCCACATCGCGTTCGAGTCGGCGGCGGGGCCCCATTCCTTTGGAATCGTTCGCATCCCCTTGGAACCGAGCGCGTGGCACGACTGACAGGAATTCTTCACCGTGTCGATCCAGTAATGCTGCGTCTTCATGACATCCCGGATGCCGTTGCCATTCGGCCCGGTGCCGGGGAATTCGCTTTTGCCGGGAATCTGGAGCAACGAGTACCAGTAAACACCCGGGTAGTATTCGGCCGCCGCCGCGGCGTTCGGCGCCGGCGTGGCAGTGAGGTTGAGCTGCCGTCCGATTGCCGTCTTCACCCTGGGCGAATCGACGAGTCCGTACCCACGCACCCAGACGTCGTAGGAAGCCTTCGGAAGCTCCGGGATCAGGTAGCGCCCCTGCTCGTCGGTGACGACGACCTTGGCGAACTTCGTGGGCAGGTCGGTCGTTTCGGCGATGACCCAAACGCCTGCTTCCGGTCCACTCGGGCTGGTTACCACGCCTCCAAGATCGGCAGCGCCCACATTGACCGCCGCGGCCGGAGGCCGTTGTGCCTCGAGCCCGGATGTTGCGCTGGCCAGAAACGAGGCAAATGCGAACGTGATCGCCGCAACCTTCACCTGCGAGCTCTTTCTCATCTTCTTCTCCTTTTTCCGGCCGACGGCCCTGCGGCGCAGTATACGTTCAGCCGCCACACATCTGGAATGCTTTTGAACGCCGTGTGCTTCTGATTGCTTTTCCACGAAGGTGCGCCAATAATCGAGCCCTTCGAAGACGGCCAACTGGAGAAATCATGCGTCACACCCTGTCTGCGTCACTGCTTGTTCTGCTCTCGCTGACGGTCACTCATCCAGCACTGGCCCAGAGCCCTCCGATCGATTGGGAAAAACAAAAGGCGGAAATACTCCAGCATTACCGCGCCCTCGTGCAAATCAATACCGGTCCTCCGGGCAACGAGACAAAGGCCGTGGAGTACCTGAGGAAAGTCCTGGAAGCCGAAGGCATTCCCTCCAAGACCTTCGCACTCGACCCTAACCGCGCGAATCTCGTCGCACGGCTGAAGGGCAATGGCAGCAAAAGGCCTCTGCTGATCCTCGCACATACGGATGTCGTCGGCGTCCAGACCGAGAAGTGGCCCGTAGACCCTTTCGGCGCCGTTATGAAGGATGGATATATCTGGGGCCGAGGGACGATCGACGACAAGGATAAACTCGTGGCCATGCTCACGACCATGATTCTGATGAAGCGCTCCGGAGCCGTGCTGGACCGCGATCTGATCTTTCTCGCCGAGTCCGGCGAAGAAGCGGATCCACTTGGCGTCGGCATAAACTTCATGGTCAACCAGCATTTCGATGAGATCGACGCCGAATTCGCAATTACTGAGGGCGGTAGCGCGAAGTTGGAAAACGGGCGCGTGACGGTGGTGCAGGTTGGCACGACGGAGAAGGTGCCTCGCCGGGCCCGGCTGGTAGCGTCCGGCACTTCGGGACACGGTTCAGTACCCCGCGTTGATAACGCTGTTACCCATCTGGCAATTGCCGTCGGCAAGCTCGGCACCTGGGAGACGCCGATGCACCTGAATGAAACCACCAGGGTCTACTTCGATAGACTGGCGAGCATCAGTCCTCCAGACAAGGCCGCGCGCTACCGGGCGCTGATGGATCCGCAACGATCAAACGAGGTCCAGCGTTATCTGGCGGAAAACGAACCGGCGCTCTACTCGATGTTACGAACTTCAGTCGTGCCCACCATGCTTAAGGCCGGCGTCGGAGCTAATGTGATTCCCTCGGAAGCAGAGGCCACGCTCGATATTCGCGCCCTGCCTGGTGAAGACATCAGTGAGTTCTATGATGAAATGAGACGCGTCATCGACGATCCCGCGGTACAGATTGTCCCGATTCCCGCCACGCGGCCGGAGGCGCCCGCGTCGCGCCTCGACACTGAAATGTACCGGGTTCTGGAACAAATAAGCCAACGGATGTATCCGGGATCTGTCGTTCTCCCCGCGATGTCGACTGGCGCTTCCGATATGGCCCAGCTCCGCGCGAAAGGCATCCAGTCCTACGGCATCGGTCCGGCCGCGACTGAAGAGGATCGGTTGCAATATGGCGCGCACAGCGATGTCGAGC
>CAMAWS010000003.1 GCA_945861845.1 Candidatus Sulfopaludibacter sp. SbA3
CGCGGTGCCGCCAAAGAGACAGATCTCGCCCGCAGCGCCGCGGCGTCCCAGCTCATCCGACATTTCCTGGAATGCTTTCAAAATGCTCTCGCGGCTCAGCCCGGATTCTCCGGCTTTGTTCGGTTCTTCGGACATGGCGTTAAGCCTACCAGCCCTCGACTGGACGAGCCACCCCGATATATCAGGGAGGGCGGGAAACCGGACGATCTCATTCGAAACGTTTTGACGTCATCGCCTGCGATCACGAAGAAGGGAGAGAATGTCGATATCGCCTGCAATCAGAACACCGCGCTCCTTGCAGTATTCGAGAACATCGGGATGGTAGAAGTCGCGGTTCAAGGTGCATAGGATTTCGGCTCCCCCGACCACTGCTGTATGAACCACCGGATCATCGTCCGCGTCTGATGGAACGACGCGAGGCGCCGGACCCGGGAAAACGAATTCCGACACTTCCCTTGCTGTAACGTAGCTGAGGAACTCGGCCACCTCCTCAACGGTCAGCCTTGTTGCGGCTCGAACGCGGTCGTACTGAAAAACGCGCTCAAGCTCCTTCAGAAGAAATGGAGAGAGGAGCAAAACATGCTCTGGTGAGTCGACGATGAGTTGGAGTAGTTCTCGGGCCGGACCTCTGGCCTTGGCGTTGGCCCGAACAAGGATGTTCGTGTCAAGGACGATCCTCATACACGGTCGTGCCGCACATCGTCCAGCGCTTCATTGATCGCCGCCTCTATTTGTTCCTCCGAAACACCGGTGACTTTGTCCGCACGGCGATTGAGGAACGCTTCCAGGTTCCGCGCTACTGCTTCCCGGCCTTCGGATGGTGGAACCCGCTGCGGAGGGACCGCGGCAACGCTGATCTCTTCGTCAGGCGCAATCGACCGGCCGAGGAGCTGTTCAACGGCGGACTTTACCGCCTGGGACAGTTCGCTTGCCTTCTTAATCGACACATTCTGCATTGCCAGAATCTCCTCTCAGGTTCTTATCGTACCAAACCGGCCTTTGAAGACATCCGTTGAAATTCTAACCTTGTCGATATACGCACCGCGGCATTAAAGACGGGAATCGTCGCTGGCGACTGCCGGTCCAGCTCTTATTTCCGTTTGGCCGTTTCTTCGGCGATCTGTATTATCCAGCGGTAACTTCGACATGGCGTCCGACGGTCGTCTCACCCGAACAAAGCAGGTGCGCAGGAATTCCTGCGCGAAAGTCGCACAACACCGTGTGCTGCCGGGCGACGAACAGAATTATCCTGCGTATGCTTAACACAGCGGAGAAGACATGATTACCGGCGACATCAAGAGTCAGATCGACCGCATCTGGGACGCTTTCTGGTCGGGCGGTATCTCGAACCCGCTCGAAGTCATCGAACAGATCACCTACCTGCTGTTCCTGCGCCGACTGGATGACCTACACACGTTGGAGGAGAACAAGTCCTCACGGCTGAAAAGGCCGATGGAACGGCGTGTGTTTCCCGAAGGCAACGATAGCAAGGGAAGCTCCTACAACGATCTGCGCTGGTCGCGCTTTAAACATATGGCCCCGGCGGAGATGTACGACGTGGTCGGCGAGCATGTCTTCCCGTTTTTACGCGCACTGGGTGGCGACGATTCCACGTATGCCCACCACATGAAGGACGCGCGCTTCACCATCCCCACGCCGGCGCTGCTGGCCAAGGTAGTGGACCTGCTCGACAACGTGCCGATGGAGGACCGCGACACCAAGGGCGATCTCTACGAGTACATGCTTGGAAAGATTGCCACTGCCGGGCAGAACGGTCAGTTCCGAACTCCGCGCCACATCATCCAGTTGATGGTAGAGATGACTGCCCCGCAGCCGAACGACCTGATTTGCGATCCTGCCTGCGGCACAGCCGGCTTTCTCGTAGCGGCGGGCGAGTATTTGCGCGAGCGTCAATCTACTCGGATTTTGAAGACGTGATGGGAGCCGCGACAAATGTCGAGTTGCCCGGATTTGCAGATGGGGCTGGTTTCGAAAAGTTTCGGGCCAAAGCGCAGGCGTTTCTGAGGTATCACCAGGATCACATTGCGGTCCATAAACTGCGCATGAACAGGGCGCTCACGGCGGCAGACATCGCGGATCTGGAACGAATGCTCAGCGAGAGTGGGGTCGGCGGGCCTGAAGATATCAACCGCGCCAAGACGATGTCGCAGGGTCTCGGGTTGTTTGTGCGTTCACTTGTCGGACTTGATCGAGAGGCGGCGAAAGAGGCTTTGGCCAGCTTTCTGACCGGCAAAACGCTAAGCGCGAACCAGATCGAGTTTGTGAATCTAATCGTCAATCACCTTACCGAACATGGCGTGATGGATGCCTCGCGACTTTATGAATCACCGTTCACGGACCTTACCCCACAAGGTCCCGATGGACTTTTCGCATCGGCGGAGGTTGACGAACTAGTAAGCGTTCTTGAACGCGTCAGGGCGATGGCGATTGCCGCATGAATTAGCCTGCCTGCACGTCGTGCTAAACAGTCGCGGCCCTAAAGAATCTCGTGCTAGAGCCCGCGGCTACTTCGAAAGCGGTTAAAAAGCTCACAGCCGGAAATAGCGCGTTGGCGATTCGTGTGAAATAATCCCCGCATGCGAAACTCCATAATCTTGCTTTTGGCTGGCTTGCTGTCTGTTCCCGCCGCCGCCCAGTCCCCCGCCGGGACGCTTGCGCCTACCGGCACGCTCCGCGCCGCATTCCTGGGCACGAATCCTGTGCATGCCCGCGTGGATCCCCAGACGGGAGCGGTTACCGGTCCGGTCGCGGATCTGGTGAAGGAACTCGCCCGCCAGTTGGGCGTTCCATATACGCTCGTCCCGGCGCCGAACCCGGCCGGCGTTATCGACCACCTGAAAAAACGCACGGTCGATATCGGGTTCATGGCCTACGACGAGAGTCGCGCGCAAGAAGTGGATTTCGCCGGCCCATTCGCCCTGATGAACAGCAGTTATATCGTGCGCGCGGATTCCCCGATTCAAAAAACCGCCGATGCCGATCGTACGGGATTGCAGATCGGCGTGGTGAGGGGCCAGAGCCAGCAACTATTCCTCAGCGCCAACGTGAAGAACGCCGGCGTGAAAGTTTTCGAAACGATGCCGCCCCAGGCTGAACTCGAGCGCTTGATAGCGAGCGGCGAAATAAACGCTTTCGGCGTGAACAGCCAGCGCGCCATTGACGCTGCTGCCGCATCCCCCAGGCTTCGCGCGTTGCCCGACAGTTTCCTTGGCGTTGAACAGTCTTTCGTGGTCGAGAAAGGAAGCGTTGCGAAGGCCGCCGCGATCAATCGGTTCGTCGACGCAGTCCGTGCCTCGGGTTTCGTCAAGGCTTCCATAGAACGCGCGAACCTCGCCGGAGTCGATGTGGCGTCACCGCGAAAATAGGGTAGTGGGTTCTTTTGAGAATATGCCTGTGGGCCCGGGGCTTCAGCTCCGGGCAAAGGTCGAGAAACTGTTTTTCTGTTTGAACTTGACGCGGGGCTGAAGCCCCGCGCCCACAGGCAAGGGCGGTTTCTGACCGAAAAGACCCCACTGCCGAACATAAACACCGGAAAACCTAACCAAATAGATAGACCTCTATCCGATCCATTCCTTATCAGCCTCGACTACGCCTTGTAAGTCCCATGAATTCATTGAATCCGCTTTGGCTACGCCGTTGCATCAGTCAGGGCACAGGCAAGACAGCCTGAAAAATTAGGGAGGGAAAGACGATGAACTTGATAAGAACAGGAATGTTTTCGATATCGCTTCTGGCAGCGTTGATTCTGATGACGGCGGGCACGACGCAAGCCCAGGGCGTCCAGTTGAAGACCCATATTCCATTCGGTTTTCACGTGGGCGCGCACTATCTGCCGGCGGGCGATTACCTTGTGCGCCCGATCTCGAATAGTGTGACGAACCTGATGAACACCAAGACCAAAGACTTGGCCATGATTCCCGTGTTCAGGGTCAACAGCACTGACGGGCCACGCCCCGCAAGGCTCGTCTTCGAGCAGTATGGACAGGACACTTTTCTCACGCAATTGTGGGACGGCAGCGATGTAGGTCTCACTCCTGTACCTTCGAAGCGCGAAAGGGAGCTTGCGAAACTCCACACGCCGGTCCGGACCAGCGCGATCGCCCGCCGTTGAACGGGAACCCGGGCCGCCGGACAAACTCTGAATTACCGGAGTTTGCCCGGCGGCCTGGAACCAGCCTTCCGCAGTTCCTCTCTCAGGTCCATGTTTCGAACAAGGCGATGAAGGTAATTCGGATGAAGATCCAGCAGCTTTGCAGCTTCGGTGAAGTTCCCGCCGCTTTCCTGGACAGCCCTCAGAATCAGCTGTCGTTTCATGCTGTTTACGGCGTCGTGGTATCGCAATTCGCCCTCATGCGCCGGTTGTTGACGCTCCACGAGCGATTCCGGCAGGTCTTCCGGCCTGATGTGATCCGAAGAGCCCAGCACCACCGCGCGCTCGATCGCATTCTCCAGTTCGCGGACATTGCCGGGCCAATCATAGTTCTTCAGTAGTGCATGCGCTTCGCGAGATATTCCGGCAACCGGCCGGCTCGATTCACGCGTGTACTTCTGGACGAAGTAGGCTGACAGCAGCGGGATATCCTCAGTGCGCTCGCGCAGAGGCGGCATGGTGACGGAAACGACATTGAGCCGGAAGTAGAGGTCCGGCCGAAACATTCCGGTTTTCATCGCCTCTTCGAGGTTGCGATTCGTGGCGGCAATGACACGTATGTTTGCCTGGATGGGATGATTTCCGCCCACCCGCTCGAATTCCCGCTGCTGAAGGACTCGAAGCAGTTTCGCCTGCATTGATGGCGCAAGTTCGCCGATTTCGTCCAGAAAGAGAGTCCCACCCTGGGCGATCTCAATCTTGCCCTTCTTCTGGGCTATAGCTCCCGTGAAGGCGCCTTTCTCATGACCAAACAACTCGCTTTCCAGCAATGTCTCAACGAGCGCGGCGCAATTGATTGCGACAAAAGGCATGTTTGCCCGCTTGCTGTTTCGATGTATCGCGCGCGCAACCAGTTCCTTGCCCGTGCCACTTTCACCGCAGATCAGGACCGTGGACTCGGAAGCCGCAACTTTACTGACGAATTGGTAGACGTCACGCATGCGACCGCTGTCGCCGACCATGTCGTGCTCGATATTGATCTCGTCCTGCAATCGGCGGTTTTCGCCTTCCAGCCATTCGACGTAACGCGCATGCTCCAGAGCCACGGAGGCAATGGCCGCGATTCCGGTTAGAAGCTGCAGATGGGTTTGATCGAATTGTGCGGACAAGTCAGTGGCGTCGGCATAGACCACGCCGAGCTTCTGCTCAAAGACGATCAAAGGCACACACAGCACACACCGAACGCTCGATGCGACGAGACTCTCCGTGGGTATAAATGACGGATCGGCAGCTATGTCGTTTGCCATTACCGCGACGCCTTCGCGCAAAACATGCCGCGTAACGGTGTGGCTGAACCGGAACGGGCCGGCTGGCGCTGCGCCCTGCTGCCGGTAAGTGCCCGAAACAAATTCGTCCGCATTATGGCCAAGCAACAGGATGGCCGCCCGTTCCGCGGGAAGAACCTCAAATATCAGTTCGAGCAGCCGGGCCTGCAACTCGTCCTGGTTACGGATCGCGTTAATTGCGGCGCTGATCCTTAATAGTGCCGCGAGGTCGCGCGCGATCCTGAGGTCACCGGGTATCAGGCTGGCAAGCCGCTCCGGGTCCAGGTAGACACCTTCCGAGCGGGGCAGTTCCAACGTGATGGTAGTTGGATTTGCCGGTCCGGGCTGGGGATTCAGGGTATCGGGCGCAAGATCCGCTTCCGTGGTCTCGTGTTCGAGAAAGACAAACTCGGACGTGCCCACATTGATGCGATCGCCGTGGCTGAGGACGGTCTCGTGGGCCGGCAGCCGGTTCACAAACGTTCCGTTCAGGCTTTCAAAATCCACAACACGAAAGTGACTTCCCTCACTGCTGATCGAACAGTGACGGCGGGACACCAGCGAATCGTTGAGGACGACCTGGTTTGATGGTTCCCGGCCGAACGAGAGCTCGGTATCGAGGCATGGGAAGAGCTTCCCTTTGAGAGGACCCGAAAGAGCGATCAGTCTTGGCTGCATGAGACCATAAGTTTGGGATGAGAATTCGGCCCTCATGCTAATGGAAACGGACGGGGACTGTTTAATTATTTCCAGGGGATGCAAGAGAAAACCGCCAAGACGCGGAGAGCGCCAAGGGGGGAGGGAAAATGTACAAAGAACCGGATAAGAAGACGGACGAATTAGCGCATGCGGTTATCGGCGCGGCGATCGAAGTTCACCGTGTGCTCGGGCCGGGATATCTGGAAAGCGTTTATGAGGAAGCGCTGGTGGTCGAGTTGACTCTGCGGGGCATCCCATTCGAACGGCAGAAAAGCGTGGGCGTGGACTATAAAGGCCACGCGGTCGGCGAGGGGCGAATGGACATGGTCGTCGATGGTTGCCTGATCGTTGAGCTCAAGGCGATAGCGGCTATGGCTCCCGTCCATACGGCGCAGGTCCTGTCCTACCTGAAGGCCATGTGCCTTCCGCTCGGCCTACTGATTAACTTCAATGTTCCCGTGCTCAAGGATGGCGTTAAGCGCGTCGTTCTGACGAATCAAATCAACCGCCCATGAAACCTCTTCCCTCTTCCTTCTTGGCGGCCTTGGCGTCTTGGCGGTTGCTCCCAGTTGACGAACCCTTTTACTTGAATCTATCCCATTGCCGTTCGGTCGCAACCGCCAGCAGTACAACCTGCGAATAGCTGCGAATGCCTTCGTCGACGTTGTTGGCCTTGAGATACCAGTCAAGAACGACAGCCTGCATATTGCTCACCCACTGAACCTGACCGGACCGCCTCCGGTCTGCGATGCGCTGCAAATCCAGACGTGGGCCGTCGTCAATCAAGGTATCGGCCTCGCGATTTCGCAGGTAGAACCACAAATGGAGCCAGCCGCTGTATTGGAGCCGCGTGTCGTCGGAGGCCAGTGTTGCAAGGACGGCAACGAAGTTAGCATCGCCTTCATTAGGATAGCCCCGCACGTGGGCAAGCTCGTGCGCGATAACGAAGGGACGCTCCATTTCGAGCAGGCGGCTATTAATGATCGGCTCATGACCGAAGGGATTGAACAGTCCGTCAATGCCGGCCATTTGAAACCAGGCATTCGCCAACAGCGAGGTTTTCACCTTCCGCGCAGCAGGCCAACCCGAACCATCGATTATCTCGACAACCCGGCCGACCCTGTCGGCGGCCGTGGATCGGAGCTGCTGGTCATCGTATGTAACATTCTCCAGCTCCCGATAAAGCCGGTTAAGTTCTCCGGCTGCCCTGGTTCTGAACGCTTCAACCCTGGTCTCGGCGATGCCTGACACTTCAGCATTCAACCTGGCCGACAGTGCCGGCCGATGGTAGTTCAGGCCCCATGACCAGAAGAAAGCCAGATAGGCGGCAGCCCCCACGCCGGCAAGTAAACGATATTTTCGATGGTAAACCGCCCAGCCGGTGAAGGGGATGCCGAGGGCCAGCACGATGTCCAGCCACGCAAAGGGAACCGTGTTTGCCAGAAGACCAAAGCTATAAGAGATGATCGGAAAGACGCCGTGGGCGTACCAGTTCTCGACCAAGCCCGGCGGGAAGATACCGGCCCACGAGAATATGAAAGTTAGAAGTGCCAGCAGAACCAGAACCGGCGCAAGGCCCCCGTTCCTGACGGTTGTCAGCATGTCACGAATTCTCAATTTCTCCTTGACCGTGTAAGAGACCATTTGCTACGCTTTGCGGCTCATAGATCAAACGATTTTTGCCATCAAGTCCTTCAACATCAAATAAATACTGGTTACGCCAAAAGGACTTTGGCCCTCTCGGGAAACTCACTATAAGGAGTGACCAATGGCCAAGCGGTTTTACACTTTCATTATTGTCCCAAACGCCAGTTCGCAGCTTCACAAACTCCGCGTGCCGGCGCCTGTGATTTATGTTCTATCCGCCATAGGTCTTATCTCATTTTTTGTAGTAGTGGCCCTCGGTTTTACTTACGCGAGAATGGCGTTCACGGTAGCGGACTATACTCAGATCCAGACCGAGAACACCCAACTTAAGGTCGAAAAAAGAAACCTGGAAGTTTCCACCGCCAAGCTCACCTCGAAAATCACGGACCTTGAGGCCCTTTCCGACAAACTCATCAATCTGTTAGGAAACGACACGTGGACCACGCGATTCGGCAAACTGAACACGCCGGCGGTTGGCGGCTCCAATATCGACTATTCGACAGCCGATCTGCTTGGTCTCTCAAGTCCCAAGGCCAACGTCGGATTGCTCAAGAACCGAACGGCCGAACTCGAAAGTGATCTCAAACTGCTCGAACAAGTGGCTGTGCGCAGGGATGGCATTATTCGCGCGACGCCAACCATCTGGCCGGTAACCGGCCGCATCTCGAGCCATTACGGCAATCGCATGGACCCGTTTACCGGGGACAACGAACTTCACATGGGTGTGGATATCGCCAGCCTTTACGGCACGGTAGTGCATTCCCCGGCGGATGGAATCGTTATTTACGCCCAGCGAATGGCGGCATATGGCAACCTTGTAATCCTCGATCACGGCAATGGCCTGACCACCCGACTTGGTCACCTGGCGCGATTTGCCGTACGGTCGGGACAGAAGATTCACAAGGGCGACATTATTGGCCACGTCGGAACGACTGGACGAAGTACCGCTCCCCATCTCCACTACGAAGTGCGGTTCAATGACCGCCCCGTGAATCCCAGGACCTACCTGCCCCGAGGGGACTAACCCGTAACTGCTGCCGTGGCGCCGCCTCCGGGGGCGTGTTAAACTTCTTCATGCTCGACTCGATTTTAAGGAAATTTGTAGGGACCAAGAACGAGCGCGAACTCAAAACAATAAAACCAATCGTTACAGCGATCGGTGATTTAGAGCCTCGGGTTTCAAGTCTCACCAACGAACAACTTCAAGCCAAGACTGCGGAATTCAAACAGCGTCTCGCCAATGGCGAGGCCATGGATGACATTCTGCCGGAGGCATTTGCCGTAACCCGCGAAGCAGGCAAGCGAATCCTGAACATGCGGCACTTCGACGTGCAGTTGATCGGCGGCTACGTCCTCCACCAGGGAAAGATCGCGGAAATGAAGACCGGCGAAGGTAAAACGCTGGTCGCAACGCTTCCCGCGTACCTGAATGCGCTTGCAGGCAAGGGCGTACACGTGGTCACCGTGAACGATTACCTGGCGCGGCGCGACTCGGAGTGGATGGGACGGCTTTATAAGTTCCTGGGCCTGACCGTCGGTGTCGTCCATCATGGAATCGACGACCGGCAGCGGTTCGAGTCTTACCGATCCGACCTTACCTACGGCACGAACAACGAGTTCGGCTTCGATTACCTGCGCGACAACATGAAGTTCGATCTGTCGCACTGTGTTCAGCGAACGCACAGCTTCGCGATCGTCGACGAAGTCGATTCCATCCTGGTAGACGAAGCAAGAACGCCGCTTATCATTTCCGGACCGAGCGACGAATCAACTGACAAGTATTACCGCATCGACAAGATCATTCCACGGTTGCGCCGCGATATCGACTACCAGGTTGACGAGAAGCATCGCACTGCGACCCTGACAGAAGAAGGCGTGGGGTGCTCCGAGAAACTCCTGGGTGTCGGCAATCTGTACGAACCGGAGAATATGGAGATCCTCCACCACGTCAATCAAGGCCTCCGCGCGCATACGCTCTACAAGCGCGATGTGGAGTACGTGGTAAAGGAAGGCGAAGTCATTATCGTCGACGAATTCACCGGGCGCCTCATGCCGGGACGACGATGGAGCGACGGCCTGCATCAGGCCGTGGAGGCGAAGGAAGGACTGCGTATCCAGCAGGAAAATCAGACGCTGGCGACGATCACCTTCCAGAATTATTTCCGCATGTACAAGAAACTCGCCGGCATGACCGGTACAGCCGAGACGGAAGCGGAAGAATTCCACAAGATCTATAAACTCGAAGTTTCGCTCATTCCCACGAACCAGCCCATGCGGCGCATGGAATTCCCCGATGTCATCTATCGAACCGAGCGTGAAAAATTCGAAGCAGCGGTCAAGGAAATCCGCGGCCTGAACGAAAAGGGCCAGCCGGTCCTGGTCGGCACGATTTCGATCGACCGGTCCGAGAAGCTCGCATCGATGCTCAAGCGGGCAGGCATCAAGCACGTCGTGTTGAACGCGAAATACCACGAGAAGGAAGCCGAAATTATTGCGCAGGCCGGCCGCAAGGGAGCTGTAACGATCGCGACAAACATGGCGGGCCGCGGCACCGATATCCTGCTGGGCGGCAATCCCGAGTTCCTCGCTCGCGAGGTGCTTCGCAAACGCGAGATCGATCCGGTACAGGCCACGCCCGAACAGTGGAACGAGGCGCTTGCGCTCGTGAAACCTCAAATCGAGAAAGAACACGAGGAAGTGGTTGCCCTCGGCGGCCTCCATATCATGGGCACCGAACGCCACGAGGCCCGGCGCATTGACAACCAGCTTCGCGGCCGCTCGGGACGGCAGGGCGATCCCGGCTCGTCGCGGTTCTACGTATCGCTCGAAGACGACCTGATGCGTATCTTCGCCGCGGACCGGATATCCGGAATCATGCAGAAGCTTGGCATGGAAGATGGCGTGCCAATCGAATCGCGTTTTGTATCGAAGCAGATCGAAAGCGCCCAGAAACGCGTTGAAGGACAGAACTTCTCCTATCGCAAACACGTCCTGGAATACGACGACGTGATGAACAAACAGCGCGAGGCCATTTACGGACTCCGGCGGCAACTTCTGGAAGGCGAAGACCAGAAGGATTACATGGCAGGCATTGCCGACGAGATTATGGCCGCCCTGTGCGGCGTGCACGCCAACGTGGACGCAAATCCGGGCGAGTGGGCCCTCGACGGTTTGTCGATCGCGGTTTTACAGCAGTTTGGCTTCGATTACCGCAACGAAGGGATCGATCCATCCAGGATGGCCGCCCGCGAATTGGAAGATGCCCTGGTGGCAAAAGCCCATGAGAAGTACGACGCGAAAGAGGCCTTGATCGGCTCGGCCGCAATGAGATATCACGAGCGCATGATCATGCTCCAGATAGTGGATTCGCATTGGAAAGATAACCTCCTGGCAATGGACCACCTGAAGGAAGGAATCAGCTTGCGCGGCTACGGTCAACGGGATCCGCTCGTGGAGTACAAGAAGGAATCGTACGTCATGTTCGAAGAACTGATGAGCCGAATCGAGGAAGACACTATCCGCTTCCTCTATCTGCTCCAGCCAGTTGAAGAGAAGAAACAGGCGGAGCAGATCGAAAAACGCCAGAAGCGGCAGGAAATGACGATGTCTGACAATAGTGGAAGCGACGATGGAGCCGCGCACCAGGTGAAACGTGACGCTGCCAAGGTGGGGAGAAACGATCCATGTCCCTGCGGCAGCGGAAAAAAATTCAAAAAATGCCACGGGGTGACCGTTTGAACGACAAGAAGATAACCGGAGACGCATATACCTTCGACGACGTGCTGATCACGCCTCTCAAGTCGGAAGTCCTGCCCACCCAGGTTCAGACACAAACAAGACTGACGAATCAAATAGAGCTGAATATACCGGTCGTCAGCGCGGCAATGGATACCGTCACCGAGTCAAGGCTTGCCATCGCGCTTGCGCAGCAGGGCGGCATCGGCATCATGCACAAGAACATGTCGATCGAGAAGCAGGGAGCTGAAGTCGACAAGGTGAAGCGATCGGAAAGCGGCATGATCGTGGATCCCATTACGATGTCTCCGAACGACAAGATCGAAGACGCCGTGAAACTGATGTCTCATTACAAGATCTCGGGTGTGCCGATCACCGAAAACGGCCGGCTCGTCGGGATTCTGACGAACCGCGACCTGCGGTTCGAAACGCGATTTCATATGCCTATCCGCGAGGTCATGACGAAGGACGATCTCGTCACCGTTCCGGTTGGAACAACACTTGAGGAAGCCCAGCGGATCCTGCATCACCATCGCATCGAAAAACTCCTTGTCGTGGACAAGGACCAGCAGTTGAAGGGCCTCATCACCGTCAAAGACATCATGAAGAAGATCCGTTACCCGATGGCGGCCAAGGACGCCCAGGGACGCCTGCGCGTCGGCGCGGCGATTGGAGCCACGGGCGACTACCTCGAAAGGGCCGCCGAGTTGATTCGCTCAAAAACGGACGTGATCGTCATCGACACTGCGCATGGTCACTCCGGCCGGGTGCTGGAAGCGGTCCGGGAAGTAAAACGCCGTTTCCCTGAACTCCAGTTGATCGCGGGCAATATCGCCACCGAGGAAGCGGCGCGCGACCTCATCTCCGCCGGCGTGGACGCTGTAAAAGTCGGAATGGGCCCGGGCTCGATCTGCACGACCCGCGTTGTCAGCGGCGTCGGCATGCCCCAGATAACCGCCATCCTCAATTGCGCGCGCGCCACTCGCGATGCAAAAATTCCGCTGATTGCCGATGGCGGAATCAAGTTCTCGGGCGATATTACGAAGGCACTGGCAGCGGGCGCGGACTGCGTGATGATCGGTTCCCTGTTCGCAGGTACCGATGAAAGCCCCGGTGAAACAATCCTGTACCAGGGCCGGACGTTCAAGTCCTACCGCGGAATGGGATCGCTCGGCGCCATGCAGGAAGGAAGCCGCGACCGCTACGGCCAGGATCAGGAGGCGCCAGGGAAACTGGTCCCTGAAGGAATCGAAGGCCGCGTGGCGTACAAGGGACCGATCGCCTCAATGGTCACCCAGCTTGTCGGCGGGCTCAGGGCCGGAATGGGTTACTGCGGCGTCCTCACGATAGAAGAACTGCAGGACAAGACGCAGTTCGTCAAGATTACCGATGCCTCGCTCCGAGAAAGCCACGTTCACGACGTGTTCATCACCAAGGAAGCCCCGAACTACCAGTTGGACGAGTAGGGGTTCCAGCGGGCCTGAAAGGATGAGCCGCTAAAGAGGAAAGCTCTTATGGCAACCATCTCGAAAGAAAGACAACACGCCCACGAGCTACTCAAACGGCTCGATGCTTCCCAGCTTCCTACCGCTGTCCGGTTCCTGGAGTTCATGTTGCTCGATCCGCTGGCTCGGGCTCTCGCGACCGCTCCGGTAGATGAAGGGAGTGAACGTGCCGAAGTGGGAAGAGACGAGGAACGCTTCACGAGTGGGACGTGCATAGAGATGGGCGTTGTAGGGCAAAGCCATTAGGCGACTGACACTTTCACATGTATCGGGAATCCTCCGGAATAAAGCCATGACCATTCCATTCGAACCGACACGTTCCTACGTCTACAAGGCCGCGCGATATGAACTGCTACCGCGGATAGCGGAGATAGCCCGCGACTTCGGGGACGAGCCGTTCCTCCTCCGCGAGATTTCCAAGCGATTGCTTGCGGAGACTTACACACCGGAACAATTGGAAATTCGCATCAAGAAGGCAGAGTCGGACCGGACGGAGAAGATGAGCGCAATCTTCGGGTTCTACATCCCATTTCTTGCCGAGAACCTGCGTGTTTTCGAAAACCTCGGCGGTGGGAAATTCAGGAACATCTCGATCGACGAGGAGCTGGCGGAAGCGGATGCCGTTGCCACCGACGTCGAATCGAACGATCCGGGCATCATCTACGCCTATTCCTTCCCCTCCATAAAGAAGAATGACGGCAGATTCCCTATCAAGGTCGGATTGACCACGACCGGCGATGCCAATGCTAGAGTCACGCAGCAGTGCAAACAGACTTGCTGTTTCGAGTACCCCATCGTTCTCAAAACATGGGAAGTTCTGCGGGTTGCTTCCGTTGAGGATGCAATCCATTCAACGCTGGAAGCACGAGGTTCAAAGCGCCAGGCACCTGGAACCGAGTGGTTCGACACGACACTCGAAGAGATCGATACCATCGTGAAGTTCGTTCAGCCGGCGGCACGGGCCACCTCTCTTTGAAACCGTCGCCTAATGCTGGCGTTAGGCAGTTGTTCCAAACTGGAAAGAGCCATATGCTGAGGGCATGCCCGAACTCTCCAGATTCTTCGGAATCGTCGTCGGCATCTTCTACAGAGAGCATGGTCGTCCGCACTTCCACGCGGTATACGGAGAGTTTGAGGCGGTCATTGATATCGAGTCAGGTAACGTAATATCGGGTGAGCTACCGAAACGGGCATTGAACCTGGTGTCTGAGTGGCGAGATTCGCATATAGGAGAACTAAAAGAGGACTGGGAACTCGCACGGCAACAGAAAGCCCTGAAGAAGATTCCGCCTTTGGAGTAAGTGAGCTATGAAGTATCACGTTGTCGCAGCAAAATACGTTTCCGGTTACGTAATCCGTCTGAAGTTTCGCGATGGAACCGCGGGTGAAATCGATCTGTCTACGGAACTGAATGGGCCTGTGTTCGAGCCCCTCCGCGATTTCAAAACATTCAAGCAATTCACCGTGCATCCGGAATTTCATACATTGGTTTGGCCCAATGGCGCGGATATCGCTCCTGAGTTTCTTTACCAGAACCTACGAGTCACTGCCTGACCCGCCGCTGCAGCCGACCGCTGAAAAGCACGGCCGCTCAGCCGCAGGCCGATGGTCGAATAATGGTGAGCGGGAACTCTTACCGCCTGTCAGCGTCCTAGGATTTCGAATTCTCCGCAACTGCAGCTGCTGGAAGCAGACCGCCAAGGGCCCAACCGATGGCTCCGACAATCGCGCCGATCACACAATTGGCAATCAGCGTAACGGTTCGCGCCGTCATTGCGGCGCCAAGGCCTACAGCCGCCGGTTGGTTTAGTGCTTCCGGAAAGTTGAAGAAAGTGTTTGCGCCTGCCAGATAGGAAACAGCCGTTCCAAGGAAGATCAGAATCTGTGAGGCGAGGACAGCCAGGACCACTGCGGCCATGGAGCCGCCGACACCATAGCCTTGATATCTGCGGCCAACAGCTCCCCAGAAAAGGCCGACGTGAATCTGCAGAATCACCATCGAAAACAAGCGGTTCGAAAGATCGTAGGATTCTTTCGTGACGCCCATTCCAGCGCCCATGGCGAGCCGCGCAAGGAAGAAGACCACAAAAAGAACGATGGGCAAGCGAGCAAAGTTGAGTTTCTCTTTCACTGGAGCCTCCTGAGTGCGATTGCTCTATTCGCGCTCCGCCTGTCCCGGAATTATCCGATCGTGGGGCGGCCGGAGCGCCGGAACGGTTCGGCCAGATACTTCTGGGCATCGGCCTGGGCGCCGTAGGAATCGTCGCCGGTATTGACTGCCTTTTGATACTCGGTAACCGCGCGTTCGCGCTGGCCTCGGATATCGAAAATCTTACCGAGATTCACATAGGCCCAGACTTCAATCCATGCGGGTTTCAGGTCGCCATTGAGCGAGTCCCTGAAGATATTCGCGGCGGCCTGGAGGTTGCCTAGTTCAAACAGCGCTTCGCCCATGCGGAACAAAGCCAGGGAGTTGTGTTCGCTGATATCGATGGCGGCCTGGTATTCGTCGATCGCCCGGTTGTATTCGCCGTCCGCTACGAGTTCCTCGCCTCGACTGATATGGACCGACACCCTGAGGTCCTTCGACATTCGAAGCAGCCGGCCACGCGGGTCGATCACGATGTTTTTCGGCTTCCTCATCGTCGTTACGTCGAAATCGCTGCTTGATCCGGTCACGTCGATCCGTGCGTACTCCGGTTCACCGTCGGTTTGAATCTGCAATTCGATGGGCATTTTAAACAGGTCCAGATCCTGCTTTATCTGGCCCATCACCTTGTAGCCGTCTTTTGTCCGGAAAACCGTAAACTCCTGCTGGAACTCCGGCACACCCGAAGAGTTCAGCCACTGGTCGAAAAAGTACGTCAGGTCTTCATCGGCAACGGCGCTTGCCATCTTCGTAAAGGCTTCAGTCGACGCAGGCTTCTGCTGGAACTCCTGTACATATTGCGCCAGCAGATCCTTGAATTTTTCCTCGCCCATCACCCAGCCCAGCATCCGCAAAACGAACGCGCCCTTGTACTCGACAAGCGCGCGATAGTCGGGCGAATCCTTGCCCAGGCCTCCAGCCTGGGTGACCGAAGTGTTCCCTTCATAACCCAGAGCTTTCACCAGCGCTTTCTCAATGAGGGTTTGGGCCTCAGCGGGCGCCAGCGCCTTTTCGAAATACAAGAGGCTTGCGAAGACGGCCATCCCATCGACCAGCCAGGCGTCCCGGCTCGGATCCTGCACGCCGAACTTTAATGGAAACCACTGGTGCGCGACGGTCTTCGCCAGCGCCGCAACATCGAAGTCGGTCCGCAACTGCGCTTTCGGCAGCAGGACCGCACCGGCAGACCATTGGGACTGCCAATTCGCGCCTTCCACCTCGATGATCTGCAAAGACGCGGCGGGAGCCGGGCCAAAAGTCTCCTTGTAGAAACTGAACATCTTCGCGGCGGCTTCAGCAATTGGCGTCGCAACGTCGCCGGATGCCGTCAACGCGTGAACCGTAACTTCAGAGCCCTCGGAGGTCACGGTCTTCGTCGTATATTTGCCCGCGGCAACCGTTCCCCAGTAGGACGGGCCCTTGCTCGACAACGGATAAGAAGCGTCGTTCGATGCAGTCAGATCCGTAACGATCGTCCATCCGTCTGGAGCAGTAACCCGCAGTTTCATTTCGGCGGGGTCCTTGTAAAGGGCGTTGGTCGGAAACCACTTTCCGGTGTAGAGGAGAAACGCGCTGCCTTCCGAGATGTGGCCAACCACGGGATCGCGGCGGTCATCCTCCATATCCAGAATTCCGGAGTATTCAATCCGAATGATCGGATCGATCGAGAACTGCACACCGTTGAGATCGATATCCATCGTGGAGTCGAGATCGAACTGGCGAAAACGCGCGTCTGCGCCGGCAACGGACGCGGCCGTGACACGCAAACGGCGATCGAGGTCGAATACAGCGAAGTTCTTGCGGTCAAGCTGCTTGAAACGGATTTCGGCTTTGCCCGTGAGCCTGCGTTCCTCCGGAATGATCGTTACGTCAACTGCATATGACTCCACGTCGATCTGGGGGCGATCGTCGTCCTGGGCGGGCCGGGTGGACTGCGCTCCAAGCGGAGCAGCCAGCGCGATAGGCAAAAGAAGCAAAGCAACAAAGTGTTTCATAACCTGTTCACTGTTTATCACGGTATTCTCACGACCAACTTCCCCATGCCGGCATTGTCGACCTGGTCATAAATCCGGAATGCAATCACATGCTCTCCCTGCGAGAGCTCCGGCGTAACGTAAGTGAAACCTTCTGACTTTGAATCGAGAATTCCGTCGGTTGGAAATACGGGCCGCCACTCACCGGTATCAATCGAAACTTCCGCATGACTCAGTGTAGACGTAGGGTCGGCGGCATCGATAGCAATTCCTGCCCGCCGTCCTTCAATGTTTTGCTGGCGCATGTTCACGGACGGCGGCGTGTTGTCGATCGAAAAAGTACGGCTTTCCATCTCGCCCCGTAATGCGATACCGGATGGGTTCGATGGATCATCGCTGGCCGCAACCCGGACAACATACGCGCCGTCAGGCAATGTGTCGGAATTGATCGTGTAGAAATTGTCCTCCAGATCGCTCTTGAGCGGCTTCCAGTTCCGTTCGTTGTCTCCGCGGTAGGAAACATCGTACCTGAGGGAGTCCTGGTTCTTGTCGGTGGCAGTCCATTGGAATGACTGTGCGCCCCTCTGGTTTACTCTCCGCGGAGGAATCCGGGGCGGAGCTGGCATACCCGTGCGCGCATTGCTGCGGGCGGCCGCAGGATCAGGCACTCCAGTCGCAGGATTAAGCACAGGAACTTTCACCAGGGCCACACCGGAAGGAAGAGCCTCCAGGTTCGTCACCTCGGGCCTGAAGTTCTGCTGTAAATAGGGCACCGTCAGGCTCGACAGCCGAGGAGATCTCCCGGCATCCGTTCTCAAGGCGGCCTTCCACTGAATAAACCTCGCCTTCGGACTCGCTGTCGCTCCGTCAGTGCCTACTGCGGCCCAGGCTGACCACGTCTTATCGGGCGAACTTGTGTTGCCGGTGCGAGTCGAAATTCCAATCAGGTTCGGGCTTTCTGATTTCCATGACAACTTGCCCCAGGTGGACACAGCGTCCGTGTCTTTTACGATGGATTCGTACTCCCCGGAACTGGCCAGTACATCGGCCATGCCAAAAAGCTTCCCGATGTTTGCCGAGGCCGCGTAAACGCGATTCCCAACTTCCAGCAGGCGGGTTGTTTGCTCTTCACTCGATTCAAGGAGCAGGGTCGTATTCCTCGGATCCTCGATGGAATAGATCCGGCCCTTGGTTCCCGTCGAGAACAACAGCTTTCCGGCCCGGGGGAGGATGGAAAACACCATCTCGTCACGCGACCTCCACAGCGTATTGACTGTTCCATCGGGCAGTATTTCGAGGATCTGGCTCTGCGCATTCGAATCGTTAGCTATCCTGGTGGGCGAAGAGCCGGAGGCCGCCGGCTGGTCAATCAATGGTTCGATCACGTCGATCTGTTGAGCAGCGGCATTCGAAGCGTCAACCGTCACAGTCACGGTTGCCCCACCTCCTCCTGCGCTGGTGGCCGTGGTTGATGAAGGCGACGACAACGGCGTAACACCGGAACGTCCACTGATCACAGCCGCGTAGATGGAGCCATTAGCGCCAATTGCGACAGAGTGAACCTCGCGCATGCCGGAATCGTAAAGAACGAAAGCCGTGCCTTGAGGTGAAATGCGATAAACGTAACCCTTCGGATCGCCACCAGCAATGACGTTGCCGTCGCGATCCACAGCCATCGTGACGACGTGAGTCTCGTCTGTGTCGTAAAACGACTCCGCCTGTCCATCCGGCGTAACCCGATAAATGACGCCCTTGTCTCCGGTGCCCACCAACAGCCGTCCCTGCCTGTCGAATACGAGTGACCAGATGTACTTCACATTCGGGTCATAAAACTGCTGCGGGTCCCGCCCGGGCTCAATCTTGTAGACCTTGCCGTCTGGCGACGTACCGGCATACAGCACGTCCCGGCTGTCCACGGCCAATGCCAGGACATCAAGCTCCTCAAGGTCAGCGACCATCTGGCCTCTTCCTGCCGGATCGACCTTATAAACCTTTCCGTCATGCCCCGTACCCAGATAGACACTTCCGCCCGAGTCCGCAACAGCCGACCACACCAGCGTTTGCTCCGTGTTGAAAACCATGTCCAGCCGCGGGGCCAGCCCGAGTCCCGCGTCGCTGGTCAACGAAACGTTCGTCAGCTTGCCGCGGCGGAGATCGTCGTAGGTGCGGGTTTCCCAGAACTGTGGAGTTACGGCGAACAATGGAATGGCGAGCGCGATCGGTAATACCCAAAGACTTTTCTTCATTGATGGCCTGGTTCCAAACTCCCCTCCTAAGTTAGGGGCGGCTGCGCCCATAAAGCAAATGCCGCGAGGCCTCCTTATCCGGGCGCAGACGGGGTGGTTCGCATACGGAACC
>CAMAWS010000004.1 GCA_945861845.1 Candidatus Sulfopaludibacter sp. SbA3
TTCAACGATGAGGCGCGGCGGTCGGCAGACTCCATCGCAGGCACATTGATCGATACGCCGGGCGGCGCAAAAGTCCCGATCGCGCAGATCGCCGAAGTGCGGACCGACCAGGGACCCAACACCATCAATCGTGAAAACGTCCAGCGGCGCATCATTATCCAGGCCAACGTCGCGGGGCGCGATCTGGGATCGGTCATCGACGATGTGAGGAGCCGTATCACGCGGGACGTGTCACTGCCGCAGGGCTACTTCCTCCAGTATGGCGGCCAGTTCGAAGCCCAGGAGGCCGCGGCCCGGCAGATCACCATTCTTTCGCTGGTGGCGATCGCGGGCATATTCCTGCTCCTTTACCTGGCGCTGAAGTCCGCACGGCTGGCCCTGCTGGTCATGGCGAACCTGCCACTGGCGCTGATCGGCGGCATCATCATGGTTTTCGTGTCCGGCGGTACGCTTTCGATCGCGTCGCTGATCGGATTCATTACGCTGTTTGGTATCGCGACTCGAAATGGGATCATGTTGATCACTCACTACCAGCACTTGATGGAGGAAGAAGGAGTGGGCTTCCGCGATGCCATCGTCCAGGGCTCGCTGGAACGATTGAGTCCGATCCTCATGACGGCGCTCGTAACCGGAGTGGGCTTGATCCCCCTCGCGCTGGGCGTCGGCGAAACAGGCAAGGAGATTCAGCAACCGATGGCGGTCGTCATTCTTGGAGGAATAGTCACATCGACGTTCCTCAACATGATTGTGATTCCGGCGTTGTACCTGAAATTCGCCCACGCTGGCGCCACCGCCGCCGAGCGTAGTTACGCGCCTTCAGGTGAACCAGCGCCCAGCGCGGACTGATCCACTGATCCAGGGAGGTTCAATGACAATCAATCGACGCTCGTTCCTGGCAGTCATGGTCATGGTCTTCGTTCCTGCCATGGTGGGCCTCTGGTTCAGCGCGGGCACGCCAACAACCGTCGAAGCGCTGCCAACGAGGCTCTCTGATAATGAATATTGGCAGCTCGTCACTCATTTTTCGGAGCCGAACGGATATTTCAGGTCCGACAATTTGCTGTCGAACGAAATCTGGTTCCAGCACGTCCTTCCTGAGTTAACGGGGACCGCCAAAACCAGCCGTGTTTATCTCGGCGTTGGCCCCGAGCAGAATTTTACGTACATCACCGCGCTGAAACCCAGGATGGTATTCATCTTCGACATACGGCGCGGAAATCTCGACCTGCACCTGATGTATAAGGCGCTGTTTGAGCTTTCGAAGGATCGGGCGGACTTCGTGTCGCGCCTTTTTTCGATTGAGCGTCCGGGGGGTCTGGGGGCCGACTCGACGATCCAGGAGATCTTTGATGCCTACCTGGCCTCCAAGCCAAGCCAGTCACTTTACGCGGCAAATCTCGACGCTATCAAAAACCATCTTCTAAAAACACACTCGCTGCCGCTGCCACAGGAAGACCTCGCCGGCATCGATTACGTGTACAACAACTTTTACGAATTCGGACCGCGCATCAATTACTCCTCCAGCCGTGGGAACGGGTTCGGCGGGTTTGGCGGGTTTGGACGCGTAACCTATTCGGGGCTTATGACTGCCGACGACGGACACGGAATGGCGAGGAGCTTTCTCGCCAGCGAGGAAAACTTCGCATTCATGAAGGAACTGGAGTCGAAAAACCTGCTCGTGCCCATCGTTGGAGACTTTGGTGGCCCGACGGCAATACAGGCCGTTGCCGGCTACCTGAACGAAAAGGGCGCAACCGTGTCGGCGTTCTACCTGTCGAACGTCGAGCAATACCTGCGGCAGGACGGCATCTGGGACAGGTTCTGTCTCAATGTAAGAACGCTTCCACTGGACGAGAGCAGCACCTTCATCCGCTCCGCCCGGGACCGCCAGTTCGGATTTGGGAGAGGCCTGAATTCGGAACTCGGGAACATACTGGGAGACACGATGGCCTGCACACTAACCGGCCGCTGATCTTCGAGTATTCATATTTCATCTTCATCGAAAGAGGCGCGTTCAGCACGTTCCTGCGGGAGTCGCCGTCTATACTCGTGTTTCCGATGATCCTCATCTTTCACACGGTGGGCATGGGATTTCTCGCTGGAACAAATATCGCCATCGGTTTGCGGCTTCTCGGATTCGCATCGGGTATGCGGATTCGGCCGATGCAAAAATTCTATCCTGTGATGTGGATCGGTTTTTTCATGAATGTGCTGTCGGGAATTCTGCTGCTGATCGCGTATCCGACGAAGGCGCTCACGAACTGGGTGTTTTACGTAAAGTTGACAGCAATCACCATCGCAATGATCGAAATGTGGATGATCAGGAAACGCGTGTTCGACGATCCATACGTGGACAATAATCCGGTGGCGCCGGGCGTGCGCGCCCTCGCCGCGACGTCGCTGTTTTTCTGGCTGGGGGCAATCACCGCGGGACGGTTGCTTGCATACACGTACGTGACCCTGATGACACCGGAGTAAATATGGAAGCCCTGATGCAATCCCTCCGGTTCTGGCTTGAAAGTACGGCGCTCTCTTCGTTCGTGCGCGACAACGGATACTGGGTTTGGCCAATCAGCGAGAGCATCCATTTCATTGGCCTGTCGATGCTGGTCGGTACGGTTGGCCTGTTCGATCTGCGGATGCTGGGGATGGCCCGGGAACTCTCGCTGCCCGGCCTGCACCGGCTCATCAAGTGGGGCATCGGCGGATACATCATGAACATTCTGACCGGGATCATCTTCTTTACCGCGTATCCCTTTCAGTACATGTACAACCCGGCGTTCTGGTGGAAGCTTGTGTTCATGGGCTGCGCCGGCATCAACGTGCTGCTCTTCTATACGACCGTCTACCACCGGATCAAGGTCCTCGAACCCGGGGACGACGCACCGCCGACTGCAAAGACAATGGCCGCGGTTTCGCTCGTATGCTGGATTGGAGTGATGTCGTGCGGACGCCTGCTGACGTTCTTTCGGCCCTGAAAAGAGGTGTGATAGTATCGGCGGCCATGAGCCGAAAACCAGTCCCCGCCATGGCACGCTGTCTTGTTCTTGCGGCGCTGATTCTCGCCGCAACCTTCGCCAACGCGCAGTCGCTTCCGGCCGAACTCAGCGATCGCGAATTCTGGCAACTCATCGCGGATTTCTCCGAAGCGGATGGTTTCTTCAGGAGCGACAACCTGCTCTCGAATGAAGTCTTCTTTCAGTACGTTCTTCCCGAGCTGACGCGCACGGCAAAGACCGATCGCGTTTACCTTGGCGTGGGTCCGGAGCAGAACTTCACCTACATGGCGGCGCTCAAGCCCAAGATGGCGTTCATATTCGATATTCGGCGCGGCAACATGCACGTGCATCTCGTGTACAAGGCGCTCTTTGAATTGTCTCCCGATCGGGCGGATTTCGTATCGCGCATGTTCGCGAGGAAACGGCCAGACGGCCTCGGGCCGCAGTCCACGGCAGGACAGATCTTCGACGCCATAGCCAAGGCGGCCCCCAGCGAGTCGCTCTACGCGGCAAACCTGCGTGCAATTCTTGACAACCTAAAGACGACCCACAGCTTGCCGCTTTCAGCCGATGATGTCCGAGGCATTGAATACGTTTACCGCGCTTTCACCCGGTTCGGGCCCGACATCAATTACTCATCGAGCACGGGCGGCTTCGGTGGAAACCGCGTTACATACGCTGAGTTGATGACGGCGACCGATGAAATGGGCAACTCCCGCAGCTACCTCGCCAATGAAGAGAACTTCGCGTTCCTTAAAGGCATCGAGAAAAAGAACCTGGTCGTACCTCTCGTCGGCAACTTTGCCGGACCGAAGGCAATACGCGCGGTGGGTCAATACCTGAAGGATAAGAACGCCATGGTGTCGGCATTCTATCTGTCGAACGTCGAACAGTTCCTTCGGCAGGACGGCATCTGGGACAATTTCTGCGGCAACGCTTCAGCTCTCCCCCTGGATGAGACGAGCATGTTCGTCCGCTCGATTCGCGGAGGCAGGTTCGGTAATGGCGCAGGACTGAATTCGGATTTCGGCAATATGCTCGAAGACCTGAAGGAATGCGCCACCAGCGCGCGCTGACCGCTGCCTGCTAATAACCCCACTCCTCATGCCGCACCGGCAGTCGGTTTAACTCGGCGCGGTAAAATCGCCACTGCGGCATGAACTGATTCATCAAGTCCATGAAACGGGCGTTGTGAGTGGGCTCCAGCAAGTGGATCATTTCGTGCACTAGGATGTATTCGAGGCATTGCGGCGGCTTTTTGGCCAAATCCGTATTGAGCCGAATACTGCGGGAGTCGGGACGGCAGCCGCCCCATTTCGTTTTCATCCTTTGCGCAAAGAATCGCTTCACCTTTACGCCGATGACGGGCTCCCATCTGGCGATCAAAGAGGGAACGGCCCGCTTGAGCTGCTCCCGATACCATTCTTCGAGAATGGCCTGCTTCTTTTCGTTGCTCGCACCCGGACGCACCCGCAGATGAATCTTCTGATGCTTGAGTTCGACGGCGGGCGCGGCATCGCTTTCCTTCACTTCAAGCAGGTAGCGTTTTCCCCACACGTAATGGCTTTCACGATCTAGATACTCGCGCGGTGTTTCGCGCTGCTGTGTAACCGTTCCGGATTAGAAATGGAGTCAGCAGGTACGTTTCGACGTTGCTGTTGTTGTCGCGATCGGTCCAGTCACCCAGGTAATGGTATTTCAGCTCGTCGCGGAAGAGCTTGATGACGCGATTCTGCGTGGCGCGTTCTGGCTGACTGATGTTCATTCGCGGTCTCGCAGAATCGCTGCCATCAAGCGAGGACTCCGCATCCCGTGCAAGACAGCGACGATCAACAAGGGATGCTCATCGGGGGCGTAGGCGATGAGATAGTTGTACACCAGGGAGAAACGCAATGGCCGCGAGGTAAGATCCGGCCGGTGATGGCCACGATCGGGTAATTGAGCAAGGTCCGCGAACGCGTCCCAAATTTCAGACTCGACGCGATTTGCGGCTTCGACACTATCCTCGGCGATGAAAAGCCAGATTCCGAAGATATCGTCGATCACGGCAGGAAGGACCCTGTAGTCAGGGCTCATGACGCTGCTTCAAAAACTCTCGTTTGCGTCGATCGAGATGATCGCGGGATTCCTCCGGCGTGAGACTCTGGATGTGGCCGCCTTTGAAATCGTCGTATCGCCGGTCAAGAGTCTTGCGGACGCCATCCAGGTCTTCGAAATAACTATCAATCACCTGTTCGAGGATTTCCGTTTTGTCGCGACCCGTACTGGCGGCAAGTGCAGCGATCTTTGCTTCCTGAGCGGGTTTGATTTCGAGGCTCATATAGGCCACCTACGCTAGCCCGAAGCGTCTCACAACGTCAAGGTCCGCCACAGGCCTAAATTGAAATGACTTTCCGGCAATATAAACTCGACCGTATTGCTCGACCCGTGTTTGAATGTGAAACGGTTCTTACGAGACTTGGCATGACTACTTTGACTTTTCAAAATGAGCCGAAAGCTCTGAAGGTCGCCATCCGCAGCGAGAAATTGATCGTCGATCTCGTCGATGGCCGGACTCTTGTCGTGCCTCTGGAATGGTATCCACGCCTCGCGCGGGCCGGACGCAAAGAACAGAAGAACTGGACTCTTCTTGGCGAGGGCTACGCCATCGAGTGGCCCGACCTCGACGAACATATCGGAGTCGAAGGCCTTCTGGCAGGAAACCGAAGCGGTGAAAGCCGGAGGTCATTTGAGCGCTGGATGTCCGCGCGAACGCCACGACTGTAAGAAGCGTTTTATCAGGATCCCGGCGGCCGCCATGACCCTGGCTGGAAGTATGTGGTTTCCGGCATATCGAAGATCACGGGCAGGACAAGTTTCATCCATTCGCGATGCGGCAGATTTGCAATCTCTGAGCGCTCAAAGTAGCGCACATCAAGAATTTCAACTCCATCGGGCCGCAGTTCGCCGCCAACAGGTTCGCCACTGAAAACGGTTCCTATATAGGCCGCGCGATCGCCGTTCTCGTACTTCACCAGCAGGTCAGGACCGCCATACACGCCGATGATCCGGGTAAGCCGCACGAGCAAACCGGTTTCCTCCCACACCTCGCGCATTGCCGCATCCGCAGGCTGCTCTTCGGGTTCGATCAGTCCGCCTGGCAGAACCCACATGCCTTGATTGTGGTGCTTCGCCAGCAGCAGGCGGCCCTTGTCGTCGCGAATAGCCACCGCGGCGGATGGCATCACCAGCAGATCGTTTCCAACCTTCCGCCGGATATCACTAATGTAGTCGGACATCATGGACGCAATGATAACCTGTGATTCGTGGCTGCAGCCTTTGACCCTTCAGAATTCGACATCGACGCTTATTTCACACGAATAGGCTACCCGGGTGACCGCGCACCGACGCTGGAAACCCTTCAGGCCATCCATATTCACCACACAGAATCAATTCCGTTCGAGAACTTGAATCCGTTCCTTGGGTTGCCCGTCAACCTGGACCTGGAATCGCTTCAGCAGAAGTTAGTGCGGAGCGGCCGCGGAGGCTACTGTTACGAACACAACCTCCTGTTGAGCCATGTGCTGAAAGCGATCGGGTTCAAGGTGACCGGACTTGCGGCGCGTGTCGTGTTGAATTTGCCTGAAGGTGTTGTACTGCCCAGAACTCACATGCTGCTGCGCATTGACATTGACGGACAGCCTCATCTGGCCGACGTCGGATTCGGCGGCCTGACGCTCACGGGACCGCTTCGCCTTGAAGAGGATATCGAGCAAGCGACGCCGCACGAACCGTTTCGCCTGGTGAAGATGGGGGAAGAATTCGAAATGCAGGCCAGGCTCGGCGAAACATGGAGGCGGCTCTACCAATTCAGCCTCCAGGAACAACTGCTGGCCGACTACGAATGCGCGAACTGGTATGTGGCCACTCATCCCACATCACGGTTCGTGAATGGTTTGATTGCGGCGAGGCCAGCTCGCGATCGCCGGTACGCCCTCTTTAACAAGGAATTTTCGGTGCACCACCTTGGCGGCCGCACCGAGAAACGGACACTAGCCAGCCCGGAGGAAATACGAGAGGCGCTCGAAGGGCCTCTCAACGTGAAATTGCCGGAATCGGCAGAACTTGACACCGCGCTCCGGCGCGTACTTTCCGCACACGGAGACAGGCATTAAAAGGTGGGAGAGGCGGACCTATTCGCTCTCTTCTCCGGAATCTGCGGCCTTCTTTGTGCCTACGTTAACGGGCCGGTCGCCGATCCGTTCCTCTACAAAATATCCGGGATGGTAGGCGCCCTTGCGAAGGTTCAACTCGCCACAGTACTTCCTGGCTTCCTGGACGGTCTTGAAGTGCGCCGGTACTCGCCTTTTGCCAAATCCGGTGATTTCTCTTGGTTGCTTGGATAGAACCCAGAATGCTCTCTTTTCTTTCACTTTCCCCTCGGCGCGATCAAATTCGCCAAGAGAGTGTAACATCCCTTTTTCACGGGTAAAGGGACTTCAGCAGAGTCCCAAAACTGAGCGGCTCACCATATAAGAAGATGCGGCCGGCCACGGCCGACACCAGCCTGGACCGGAAGATCAGGTCTATTCGCGAGACAGTCGAAGTCTTCTGCTCCCCGCCGGGAAGCGAACGAAGGTAACCGCCAAGTTCCTCCCTCCAGCGCTGGTTGAACGCCGAAATGTCCGATGAACCCTTTTCGAGCGCGTCATGGACAACACCGGCGGCTATGGCCCCGCTGACCATTCCCGGATAGATTCCCTCGCCTGTGCTTCCCGACACAAACCCCGCAGCATCTCCGATAAGAATGGTGCGGTCCTTCGTCAGCGTCTTCATCGTGTGGACGGCGCCTGCAGGATCCAGCGCGTAGTCGGGATCCGATATCTGAAGATCGGGCGGAATCAGCTTCACTTCGCGCGATCGCTCGACGAATGCGCGCATGATTGCCCGGATGTCGGCAAACGGCCCAACGCGGCCACCGATGCCAACGCAAATGTAGTCCCTCTTGGGAAAGACCCAGCCATAGCCATCGAGCCCGTTGTATCGGAGCGAAACGAACAGCGGGAATGTTGCGCCGTAAAATCGCTCGATGCCTTGCGGCGAATACGGAATGTCCTCATTCGCGCAAAGCACGTATTGATGGGGACGCCAGCTCTTGCGAAGCCCGGACCATCTGGCGACCTGGCTGTTCGAGCCATCGGCTCCGAGAAGGAAACGTGCCGTAAGGATCGTTCCATCGCTCAGCGTGGCGCGGACGGCATCCTTGTCTTCATCGATCCGAACAGGATGGACGCCTTGATGTAACGTCGCACCGGCCTTGACAGCGACTTTCGCCAGGCCATGATCGAACCGGGAACGAAGCGTCAGGTACCCGGAAGGTTTGCGCTCGTTGTACGTTCCTTGACGCGAAATTGACTGGTCGTAGAAGCGAATCCCGTGAAATGGGCAATCGACGAGATTGGGAAGTTCTGCCTGAAGGTATGGAAATCGCGAGAAAGCCAGTGCGTTAATCCAGCTCGCGCAGGTCTTGTGCCGCGGAAAGACAGCCTTGTCGATGACCGCAACTGAGTGCCCGGCATTGGCAAGCGTCGTCGCTGCGATCGAACCACTTGGACCGGCGCCAACAATCAAGACATCAACAGTAGGCACAGGCACAGCAGTATAGATGAAACCACGCTGCCCCTGATGGATTGTTCGCGGTCCATGAAGGTGTGAATAAATCGCAACCAAGCAAAACTCCCCTCCTCAGGTGAGGAGGGGTGGCTGCGCCAAAAAGAAACAGGTGCGAAGCCACTGAAGCGGCGCAGACGGGGTGGTGCTGATCAAGCAATCTCTTGATCCAACCACCCCGTCCGCTCCTGATCAAGGGTGGCTTCGCAGTATTTTCTTGAGGTCGCGTCCACCCCTCCTTATCCAAGGAGGGGAGTTTTGCTTGCCTGCAATTTATTCACACCCTCTGTGACCTCATACAATCTTACAGGCTCTGCACTAAAGAACTGCCCCGGAACGTCCGATATGGAAACTATGACGGAACCGGATTGCCTCCTTAGCCGCCAGCCGATCTATGGCTCAACGATGAAAGTCGAAGCTTACGAACTGCGCTCGCATCTTCCTGATGAGATGAAGCAGACGATTTTCGGCATATGCGCGGACGCCAACCTGGACGTGATTGTTGGTGAGCACCAGGGCCTGGTGTACCTGACTTCCGAAGCCCTGGCCGACGGACTGTGGAAAGGGGTTTCAAAATCCCGCGTGATGTTCGGGTACCAGGACAACTTTGCGCCGTCGGACGCGATTGCAAGCCAACTCTGCGAAGTGGCCGCAAACGGTTACCGCCTGACGCTCTCCGGCAAATTGAGTCCCGAGAGTCTTGCCCTGCTGAACAGCCCGGCGCACACGGTCAAGCTGGATGTCACCAGTTTCATGCCGGACGAGCTCGAGAAGCGGGTCGCCGAACTTCGCAACTTCAAGCTGAAGATAATGGCTGAGAAAGTGGACACCTACGACGACCTCGAGTTCTGCAAGGCTCTCGAGTTCGATTTCTATCAAGGCCACTTCCTGTGCAGGCCGGCGCCCCAAAAGCAGAAAGTTCCTGTGAATCGATTTTCGACGATACGCCTGCTTTCGAAACTGCAGGATGCACAGATTCCCATCCCGGAAGTCGAGCAACTCGTCTCACAGAATGTGTCACTCAGCTACAAGCTCTTGCGGTATGCGAACTCTGCAAGTGTCGCCCTGCCTCGCACGGTTAATTCCATTGGCCATGCGGTCCGATTAATAGGCATGGACAAGCTGCGCGCGTGGGCCAGCGCATTGCTCCTGTCCTCTGTTGATGACAAGCCGCGTGAACTGATAACCATTGCGCTGGTTCGAGCCCGGATGTGCGAGCTGCTGGCAAAGTCCGTGCCGGACGCGCAGAAAGAATCCTTTCTTTCCGCCGGCCTTTTGTCCGTGCTTGATGCGCTCTTGAATTGCCCAATGGAGGAGGCCGTCTCGGACCTGCCGCTTGCCGAAGACATCAAGCGTGCGCTTGTCAGCGGGTGCGGACCAATCGGACAGGCGCTTCGCTGCACCATTGCCTACGAACGCGCGGATTGGGACGATGTGCAGTTTTATGGTCTGGCTCCGGCGCCGATCCGCGACAACTATCTTGCGGCAATCGCCTGGACTCGCCAACTCTCCAACGGACTGCTGAACTAGCGGTTAGAATTCAAAGAAAGGTTCCAGGAGAAGTTTGGCGACGTCTTCGTGCGTTGAAAATCCTTCCTCCGCATAGCCGACCACGCCATCTGAAAGCACGAAAGAAAGGTTCGCCTGCTTTTCAATGGCATTGCTGCCTTTCCTTGGAGTTCGACTTATCGAATACTGCGCGGAAGTCCCGGCGTTGCCCAGTGCGATCTTGACTGCGGCGGAAGGATATGCCGACCTGCGAATGAACATACTTCCGGCGATCTTGTCGAAGTGATCGATTCGCCGCTCTGGCTCGGGAAATTCGGCATTGAAGTCCTTGACGGATTGCTCAAGAACGCCAAGCAGTGCATCCCAGAAGGGCGCGAACTTCGCCTTGAGATCAATCGCAATTGCAATCTGGCGGTCTCCCGCAGCTTTCTTTTCTTTTTCAACGCGCCTGATTTCTTCCGCGCGCACCTGGACCCAGTTAGACATGGGAATTTTTGCCTTTCGTCAGCTTTTTCGGGGATAAAGTCAGGAAATTAATAGCTTCGAGCTTACCACACACCTCTATTCGCCCAGGTAGGCTTCCTTCACGCGAGGATCGGCAATGAGTTCGGCCGACAGACCTTCCATAATGATCGTTCCCGTTTCGAGAACGTAGGCGCGATGTGAATGCTTGAGAGCGGCGTTTGCGTTCTGTTCCACCAGGAGGATGCTGGTACCTTCCCGATTGATGGTATCGACGGCCTCGAAAATGGAGTGTACCAGCAGCGGGGCCAGGCCGAGCGACGGCTCATCGAGCAGCAGCAATCGGGGCCGGGCCATCAGGGCGCGCCCTATGGCCAGCATCTGCTGTTCGCCGCCACTGAGCGTGCCACCCGCCTGCTTGCGCCGCTCCTTCAGGCGGGGGAACAGCGAGAACACACGATCGAGGTCCTTCTCGTTCTCGGCCTTGTCTGTCCGCAGGTAAGCGCCCATTTCCAGGTTCTCGGAAACAGTCAGGTTAGCAAAGATGGCCCTTCCTTCCGGGACCATCGAAATTCCCATCGCGGTGATCCGGTGGGTGGGTACTTCGTTGAGGATCCTGCCTTCGTAGAGAATTTCGCCTGTAGAAGGCGGCACGAGCCCGGTAATGCTGCGCAGTGTCGTTGATTTACCGGCGCCATTCGCCCCAATCAACGTCACGATCTCTCCCTTTTCGATGTGGATGTTAATGCCTTTGAGGGCCTCTATCGCACCATAACCACTACAGACATTCTTGAGCTCCAGCAGCATCGTCATCACGCGCCGCCCAGGTAGGCTTCAATGACTTTAGGATTGCCCTGGATTTCCTTCGGGGTTCCCAACGCGATCGTCTCGCCGTAATCGATCACCTGGATTTTTTCACATACGCCCATCACGACCTTCATGTTGTGCTCGACCAGCAGGATCGTGATATGGAATTCATCGCGAATCGAGCGGATCAGGCGCATCAGCTCCAGCGACTCGTGCGGATTCATGCCGGCGGCCGGCTCATCCAGCAACAGGACCTTGGGAGACGTCGCCAGCGCCCGCGCGATCTCCAGCCGCCTTTGGGAGCCGTATGGAAGGTTGAAGGCGAGTTCGTCCGCGCGCGCATCGAGATTGAAGATCTTCAAAAGATTCATCGCGTCGCGCTCGATTTCGTCTTCCTCGGTTTTCAAATGACGGGTTCGCACGATGGCGTCAACAATGCCCTGCTTCTTCCGCATGTGCCGCGCGACCTTCACGTTTTCCAGGACAGTCATGCTGCGAAACAGCCGGATGTTTTGAAATGTGCGGGAAATTCCCAGGCGTGCAATGCTGGAGGGCTTGCTGCGATGAATCGTCCTGCCGTCGAGTTCGATCGAACCCTCGTCCGTTTTGTACACGCCGGTAATCAGGTTGAAGACGGTCGTTTTCCCCGCCCCGTTGGGCCCGATGAGACCGTACAGGTCGCCCTGGTTAAGGCACATGTTAAGCGCCTTGACTGCGACGAGTCCGCCGAATCTCTTAGTGCAATTCCTGACGTCGAGTATTCCCATGTCTCACTTGGTTGCGGGAGCAGGCTTTCTCGTCCGGAACAGCGTCCAGGCGCCCAGCAGTCCCTGCGGCCGGTAAATCATGATCAGGACGAGCAATATGGAAAAATTGACGAGTCGAAACGCGCCGAACTCGCGGAAGACCTCCAGCAGCACGGTCACCAGCACGGCGCCGAGGATTGCGCCCTCAATGCTTCCCAGTCCGCCAACGACGACCATGATGATGAGGTAAAACGACGTCGTGAACAAAAACGAGTTCGGATGAAGGTACATGGTGTAGTGCCCGAACAGGCTGCCGGCGATACCCGCAAACATCGAGCTGATGACAAAAGACATCACCTTGAAGCGGGTCGTGTCGACCCCCATCGCCTCCGCTGCAATCTCGTCGTCCCGTATCGAAATGAAGGCGCGTCCGTAACTTGAGTTCACAAGATTGTGAACCGTAACCACCGTGATGAGCACGCCCAGGTATACCCAGAAGAAGTTGCTGAGCTGTGGAATCCCCGAGAATCCGCGCGCGCCGCCAATCGCATCGATGTTCAAAATGAGGACGCGAATGATTTCACCGAACCCGAGAGTGACGATGGCGAGATAGTCGCCGCGCAGCCGCAATGAGGGAATGCCCACCGCCCAGCCCGCAATTCCGGCAGCGATGGCGGCGGCGATGATGCCCAGCAGCAACAGGACGGCGTTTTGTGCAGTCTGAGGCAGAAAAGCAGTGGCCGCGCGAATCGCGGGACCGCCGTAAACCACAACGGATGCCGAGGTGTACGCCCCAACCGCATAGAAGCCTGCATGGCCGATCGAAAACTGGCCGGTATAGCCGTTAATCAGGTTGAGGCTGACGGCGAGAATAATGTTGATTCCCACCAGGATGACGATCTGGTAGTTGTATGCGCCGATCAGGCCCCTCAGGCTGGATTCCATCGCCGCAAGGACTACGAGCGCCGCCAGCCAGAACACCCACTTCTTCATACCTTTTCGATCATTCCTTTGCCCATGATGCCGGCAGGTCTCAATAGCAGGATCAATACGAGGATGACAAACGCGATCGCGTCGCGGTACGTGGATTGCCCGTATCCAACCGCCATGACTTCGGCCATTCCGATAATCAGTCCGCCTATCATTGCGCCGGGGATGTTGCCGATCCCGCCAAGAACGGCGGCGACGAATGCCTTCAACCCGGGCATCACTCCCATGAGCGGATCTATTCTCGGATACAACAACGAGACAAGAATTCCGCCCGCAGCAGCCAGCGCTGAACCGAGCGCGAACGTGAAAGCGATGATCCTGTCCGTGTTGATGCCCATCAGCTTGGCTGCGTCGAGATTGAACGACACCGCTCGCATCGCCTTGCCCGTCTTCGTGTAGTTCACGATGATGTTCAGCACGACCATCAATACCAGTGAAACGAGAAGCACAATCACCCTCTGGCTATCGAGGTCGAGGGGGCCGACTTTAAATGAAGTTGTCGGGATGATTTGCGGGAAGAATTTCGGGTCCGCGCCGAAAGCCTGCTGGCCTCCATTCTCGAGAAACAAGGACACGCCGATCGCGATGATCAGCAGCGCCAGGCGCGACTCCTGCCTCACGGGACGAATGCCCAGCAATTCCAGCACGACTCCGGCGGCAATGCCGGCAAACGCGCCCAGCACAACAGAAGTGAATGTCTGGCCCGCCATTTGCCCGCCGCCGGCCCCCAGGAGGCCCAGCCAGAAAGCCAGGGTGAAACGTGTGGGGCCGCGGCCGGGACGATACGCGAAGCGCTCAATAAGAATTCCAAGCCCAGCCGAAAGAACCATCGCGCCGAGCATTACAAACACCGCGCCAGCGGCGGATGTTCCCACACCGGACTTGATCCATGGAATGTTGGCCAGGTAGTAGCCCATGAACGCGCCGAACATGTAGACGTCGCCATGGGCGAAGTTGATCAACCGCAACACGCCATAGACCATCGTGTACCCGAGCGCAATCAGGGCGTATGCGCTGCCTTGAGAGATGCCGTTGATAACCTGCTGGAGGAAAGTTTCCATGGGTCATTTCTAGCTGTGGGAGCGGGGCTTCAGCCCAGGGCCAGGATCAAACAAAGAATCTTCTGGAACCTTGCACGGGGCTGAAGCCCCGCGCCTACGGCGTTATCGTTTCAACGTACTCGAGCTTTGAATCCCTGACACGCAGGACGACGGCCGGCTTGACGGCATTGCGGTTCGCGTCGAGTGTAATCTTTCCTGTCACGCCCGGATAATCCTTTGTCTGCGCGATCGCATCGCGAACCTTGACAGGTTCCGCGGAATTGGCGCGGCGGATGGCATCGAACAGGATATTGGCGGAATCGAAGCCGAGGGCCGCAAGGGCGTCCGGCGTCTCACCATATTTCGCCTTGTATTGCGACACGAAATTTTGAATCGCAGGGCTGGGATCGTCCACGGAATAGTGGTTGGAAAAATACGTATCGTTCAGAGCCTCGCCGCCGATGTCTGTCAGTCTCGGCGAGTCCCATCCGTCGCCGCCCAGCAGAGGCATTGCCATTCCAAGACGTCTTGCCTGGCGCGCTATCAAACCAACTTCCGTGTAGTAGCCCGGAATGAAGATCGCCTGCGGATTGCGCGCCTTGATCGAAGTCAGCTGCGCGCTGAAGTCGGTATCCCCTTCGCTGTAGCTCTCGTCAGCGACGATGGCGCCACCCATCTGTTTCATGTTATCGGCGAAAACATCGGCAAGGCCGACTGAGTAGTCATTCTTGATGTCGCGCAATATGGCGACATTCTTAACCTTCAGCGTATTGGTCGCGAACTTCGCCATCACCAATCCCTGGAAAGGATCAATGAAGCATATTCGAAAAATATAGTCGCCGACTTCCGTGACGCGGGGATTTGTGGAGGAAGGCGAGATCATCGGGATCATGCTCTGCTGCGCAACCGGTGCGGCGGCGAGAGTGCGCGAGGACGCCACTTCACCGAGGATAGCAATGACCTGGTCGCTGGTGATCAACTTGGTCACTACCGTCTGGGCCTCTTCAGGCTTGCCCTGGTCGTCTTCCACAATGACGCGGACCTGCTTGCCGAGCAGACCTCCCGCCTTGTTGACCTCTTCGATCGCCATGTCGATTCCATTCCTGGTCGAGATGCCGAACGTTGCCGTAGTGCCTGTCAGCGAGCCGAACTCGCCGATTACGATCTCGTTGGATGCCTGATCTGATGAATTGCCGGCGCAAGATACCAGCGCGGCACCCAGCAAACACATGACAAATAGCGATGACCGACGAGCCATGAGTCCCCCCTAACGATTTGCAAACACGCAACTTAGTGATTATGCACGAGACTTCAGCGTGGTTCCAGCCCCTTCCTCTTGATAACGGGCTGGGCAGTATCGGCTGCAAGAAGCTGGACCAGGGCTTTTGCCACGGCCGGTTCTTTCGCGGTTGTCGACATACCGGCCGAGAATACCGTGACTCTCTGCAGGTCTCCAGGGAGTGCGCCGATGATTTCAATGCCACTGACGGGCATGAGCTCGCTGAATTGCTGCACGGCTACATCAGCCCGGCCATTGGCCACAAGCGCACCTGTCGGACCGGTATCGACGCGAATGATCCTGGCTTCATGGTATCCGCAATATGGAGACCTTGTGACCCGTCGAGCGCTCGAAGTCGGGGAGCAGTTCGACCAGCACCTCTTTGATGCCGGTGGAACACAGGACTGTGATCTCAGCGGCCCTCGCTGCAGGCGCCCCGGCCATCATGGTAAAACACACCACAGCCGCGGCCACGATTCCCGGCCATGCCATAAGGACTCCTGAAGGTTGCGCCCTTTGCTTGGGTTTCGCGCTATCGCGCTCACGCTTCTGGCCGGGCCTGCATTCGCATCCGCTCATGGTGAAACCTCCGTTCAATTTCAAGCCGCTGCAGGTATACTCCCCCGGCGTCGACGCGGCGTCTTGCCGAAACAGGACTCTAACACGACCGTGAATTCCCCCGGACGCGAATCTCCCTCTTGCGAAGTATCGTGGCATGGATTATGACTATCCCGGCGGCAGCCATCATCGCCGCCCTGGTCTATAAAATGCTATCTTGAGACGTGACGCTGCGACTGCATTCCCGCCTGGTTGCCCTGAATGTCGTGGCGATGGGTATTGTCCTCCTGCTGCTTGGTTACTTCCTCGCGACCAGCCTCAGGGCAAGATTTGAAACGGAAATCGAAGATCAACTCTTCAAGTCGGCGAACCTGGCCAGAACCTACATTCGAATGCACACCGGCAGCCAGGACCCGGTGGGGCTGGCGGTTGCGATTTCGGACTCGCTTCAGGTTGGTGTAACGATCATTGCCGCCGATGGCCGCGTCCTGGGTGACTCCGGCCTGACACGTGAAGCGATTGCCGCCGTGGAGAATCACAACGATCTTCCTGAAGTCATCCAGGCTCGGGAAATCGGCCGTGGCACGTCGATTCGCCGGAGTTCACCTCTGGCGGCGCCGTTTATTTATGTCGCGACGATTGCTGATGATGGATCGGTGATTCGCCTGGCCATGCCATTTGCCGCCGTTGAGACTCTGATCGGCGGGCTTCGCCGGCAGCTCCTGCTGGCCTTTCTGTTCGCAATAGCGATGGCCCTGGCCTTCGGATACATGGTTTATGCCGTCGTGTCGCGGCCGCTGCGGCGGATGGCAGACGCTTCTCACCAACTCGCCGCCGGCAACCTTAACTACCAGATTCCGGAGGCCGGGGATCGGGACCTGGGCTCAATGGCGTCTTCCTTAAACGCCATGGCCAGATCCCTCAAGGGGAAAATAGAAGAACTGCAGGACGATAAGAAGCGAACCGAAACCATAATTGCCACGATGAGTGCCGGCGTTGTGGTTTTCGATCGCGAAGCCCGTGTCGTGCTGGCCAACCAGTCCATCCGCCAACTCCTCGATATTCACGGCGATCCCACCGGCAGGCTCCCCATGGAGCTTGTGCGCCACCCATCAATCGACATGGCAGTGCACGACGCCCTTCGCGGTTCCGTCGTTCCCGCCATTGACGTCATGACAAGCACGGGCCGGGTCCTGCTGGCCAAGGGCGCTCCCGTCCGGACGTCATCGGGCGATGTCGAACTTGTCGTGATGACATTTCACGATCTGACGGAAGTTCGCCGCATCGAAAGAATGCGAAAAGATTTTATCGGCAATGTCTCTCATGAATTCAAGACACCCCTGACGTCCATTCGCGGTTACGCGGAGACGCTCTTGAACTCGCTGTCGAACTCGAAGGAGAGCGATCCCGGTTTGACGCGGGAATTCCTGGAAGCTATCGAACGAAACTCCCTCCTGCTCCAGGCCCTGGTTGACGACCTGCTGGTCCTGGCCCGGCTGGAGGCTGAATTGCCCGTGGAAAGACAGCCGGTCAAGATCCGGGAGCTTGTCGAGGAGCACGTTCAGGCTCGCATGCCTCAATTACAGGAAAGGAACATTTCAGTTGAAGTGGAATGCATAGCGACCGAAATCATGGCCGACGGGTCGAGATTGGCGCGGGCCATATCAAACCTCCTGGACAATGCCATTCACTACAACCGGGCCGGCGGTACAGTTCGGATTACAGGGCGCATGGTATCGGGCGCCTTCGCCCTGGATATCGCGGACTCCGGCACCGGCATTCCTCAAAAGGACCTGGCCCGAATATTCGAACGTTTTTATCGTGTAGACAAATCCCGCAGCCGGGAGGCCGGAGGCACGGGCCTCGGCCTGGCGATTGCCAGGCACGCCGTGGAAAGCCAGGGCGGCAGCATTTCGGTCTCAAGCAAGGTGGGGACCGGCTCCACGTTTACCATTTTCTTGCCGGCAGCAATATCAGCCTGATATGGAAAATGCCCTGCTCTCCTCCCGGCATGATCTTGTCACGACCCGGGAATCGTGGGTTTCCGAGTTGCCATGGAAAAAAGAGGCGGATTGTCGTTTTGTTTTTCGACGATGTAACCGGGATGATATGGCCCCCTGTGCAGATTCAGCTCGCGGCGATAGAGTTTGGCCTCTTCGAGCGATTTGAACTTGGCCGGAACCGGCCGGCCAAAACCAGTAATTTCGTTGATTTGCTTGGAACGGACCCAGTACGTAGGACTCTTTGCCACTTGTTTCCTTCCTTCTTGGGACCACCGCTGATGAGAAACGAGAATGCAGGCATTATTGCACACTGTGCCGTCTTCCAGTTAATTCTGATGGCTGCGCATAACAACCTCGCGATGCTCTTAACCAATTAGAGTTAATACCTCCTAACTCAGGAGGGGAGCTTCACGACGGTGGCTTTGCATCATTCGTGGACGTCTATGAAGCGTTGCAGTTCGTCGATGCCGCGGTTTCGCGAATCCAGAGCGGCCTTCCCACAACGGCCCGGATCCGGACAAATCGACTCAAGTTTTCAAGTTTTCCGATCATCGGCTACAGCTTCACTTCCGGCAGGGTTTCGCAGGCCGATCTATGGGAACTCGCGACCTACGACATCAAGCCGCGCCTGAACCGCCTGAATGGTGATCGGAATCGTCGCGAAGAATGGAATCCTGCTTCTCGACGCCAACGAGAAGTTCCTTGCGGCGGGGTTCTCCGCGGAAGACGCCATCATTCAGGCTGGAAGGCGCAGGCTGCGTCCCATTGTGATCACGGCGCTGGCTACCGCCGTGATCGACGGCGTCCTCGTCTCGATGGTGCTCTCCCTGGTCATCACGCCAGCGATCCAGTTTCTTCTGGACCGCCGTGTCCGCCTGGCGCCAGACAGCCCCGGTGGCCTTAAATAGAATCCATTTTCTTCGGAAGTCCAGGCAGCCGGGAC
>CAMAWS010000005.1 GCA_945861845.1 Candidatus Sulfopaludibacter sp. SbA3
AAGTGAAAAATCCGCCTTAGCTCCCCAGCACCTGCTGCAGCCTGTCGAGAAACGCGAGTTCATTTTCTTTTGCGGACACGCGGGCGTCGTCCTGCCGTCGCTGGTCGCGGTCGCCGCCGTGCGATGCTTGAACCTGCTGGCTGAAAAACGGTTTTGGGCTGTGGGCCGTGTTGATTTCGTGATCGAGAAGCTCCCGCCAGTGCTGAAACCGCGCCAGCAAACCGGTAACATCCGCCGGTTTGTAGCTTTCCGCCAGGTTGAGCAGTCCGACTGCATCGGCAAGACGATAAAGGTTACGGCTGAGGGCGATCGCGAGATAGCGCGCGAGAATGTCGCGCCGGGCGTCGTGTTCCCAGACCACGCGGCGGGCCACAGCTTTAAGCAGTGGGCGGTCGGTTACAGGCTGAGTTTGATCGATAAGGCTCCAGAGCGAATCGGGAATCGTGGCGTCCAGGCGGAGGCGGTGGACATAGCGTTCGATCGTGACTTCACGCAAGGCGATCGAATGTGTCCGGCTGTCGATTGTGACAAGTTGCGCGCGAGTCGGGCGGGCGGCGAGCTGTTGAATCAACGCAGGCCATTCGCCGCGAGGAACCGAGCCGCCGCCGAGAAGTTCAGCGAATACCGCCTGGTCGGCCAGCTTGGGCGTAAAGAGGGGTGAAAGAATAAGGTCGTGTTCGTAGTCTTCCAGTTTAGGAAGTTCGTCCTCAAGGAACCGGCCGACATCGTCGTGTTCCAGGCCGTAAGTCCGCTCGAGGTGCTTGACGACCTGCGCGGACACCTCGCGCGGGCGTTCCAGTTCAGTTGCAAGGGTTTCAATTAGCTTGGACACGTCACAAGTATCCGCTAATTCGTCAATTGTTGACAGCAGGAGCGTTGCCCGATACCTTGAGGACCACTATGGCAAATATGGGATGCTGCGAATCCACGAATACAAACCTGGCGGGCGTCGACCGCCGCACGGCTCTCAAGAGCATATTGGGACTGGCCGGAGTAATGTGGGTCAGCGCGTGCGGGCCTGAGCCGCCAGCCGGAAGCACCAAGCTGCGGCTCGCCTTTTGCGGCCAACTGCTCTGTGTCGTGCCTTACGAAGTGGCGCGGGCAAGAGGTCATTTTGCCGGCCAGGGTTTCGACGTGGAACTTGTCTACACTCGCGGCGGCAACGCGGCCATGCAGGCACTGGTAGGGGGCGCTGTCGAATATGCCGGCACGTCGTTCGACGTTGCGCTGCAGGCGGCGGCTAACGGCGCGGCCATTCGCCGCTTCGCGTCCACAGGCAGGTTGCCGCTTTTCGCGCTTGCGGTATCGCCAAAGCGCGCCGACGCAATAAAGACTGTGAAGGACCTTGAAGGCACGACGGTCGGCATATCGGGCTTGGGAAACGCGGATCATGCGTTGCTGCTCTATCTGCTCGACCAGGCGCGCGCGGATGCGAGCAAGGTCAGCTTCGCCGTTATCGGGACTAATTTATTTGACGTGCTGAGGATTGGCCAGGTCGACGCCGCGATGCTTCAGGAGCCGGCTCTCACCCTCATTGCGGCAGCCGGCGGGCGCGAACTGGTGAACTTCATGGAGATCGAACAGTCGCGTACGCAGTTGGGCGGCCCTTATGAATTCATGGGCGTGTCCGTGCGCGCCGCGGAGCGCGATCAGCGTTTGCCCGAGATGCGCCGGGTTGCACAGGCGCTTGCGAAGGGCCTGGCGGATACGAGGAGCATCCCGGTTGACGAAATCATGGCGGCGCTTCCTGCCGCCTTGCTTGCGGGAAGCGATGTTGCTCAACTCAAGCAGATCATTGAACGTTACCGCCTTTCACTCTATCCCGAGAACACCACAATGGATCTCGAGTCCGTCAAGCGTGTCGTGAGAGCGCAGGAGATCGCCAAGCTTCTCAAGCCTGGAGCGGTGGACCTGAACACGCTCCTGGACACCGCTGCAACAGGGGCCTAAATGCTTCGAGTCCGCGGCCTGACGGTCGCATTCGGCGGGCCGCCGGTTCTCGAGAACATCGACCTTGATGTCAAAGCCGGCCAATTCACCAGCCTCATCGGCCCGTCGGGCTCAGGCAAGACGAGCATCCTGCGGGCAGTTACCGCGCTACTTTCACCGCAGACCGGAACCGTCGACCTTGATGTCCCGGCCAACGATGTGGGATTCCTGTTTCAGGACGATGCTCTCTTGCCATGGAGGACTGCGCGCCAGAACGTCGCGCTCGGCCTCCGTATCCGCGGCATTGCCCCCGGCCCGGCAGCGGAGAAGGCCGACCGCTGGCTCTCCCTTCTCGGACTCGACGGGTTCGGTGACCGCTATCCGCGCCAGCTCTCCGGCGGCCAGCGCAAGCGCGTGGCTATAGCGCAGGTGCTGGTGCTTGAACCGCGGCTTCTGCTCATGGATGAACCGTTCGCCTCGCTCGATGCGATCGTGCGAATGCGCATTACGGAGGAACTGCTGGGCTGGGTCGAGCGCGAACATCTCACAGTGCTGCTCGTCACCCATGATCTTGAAGAGGCAATCAGCGCCTCGGACGTCGTCTACGTGCTGTCGCAAGGTCCGTCTGCAACTATCCGAGCGCGCCACGAAGTCAATATCGCAAGGCCCCGCCACGTGCTCGGTACCCGCCGCGATCCCATGTTTGCGCCATTGCTCGAGCGTTTGTGGGAGGACCTTTCATAATGAAGATTTCTTCGGTCGCGGCGCGGCGGGCAGCGGCACTCATTCTTCTCATCGCATTGTGGGAATCGGCTTCGCGCCTCGGCTGGCTGGATCCGTTTTACATGCCGGCTCCGTCCTCCGTTGCGCGAGTCATGATGCAATTGTTTGCGGGCGGCGAACTCTGGACGCACCTGGGGGCCACGTTTGCCGCGGCATTCACAGGCCTTGCGGCCGGACTCGTGCTGGGCGTTGGGCTGGGTTTTGCCGCCGCGCTCTCTCCGGTCCTGGCCGAACTCCTCGAGCCGGTAATGGTCCTGCTCAATGCGATTCCCCGCGTGATCCTTGCGCCGCTGTTCGTTATCTGGCTCGGGATTGGCCTGGCTTCCAAGGTGGCCCTGGCCCTGGTTCTTGTGTCCGTCCTTATGTTTTTCGCCGTCTACAACGGCATCAGGGAAGTGGATCAGCGGTTGGTGGAGCGTATCCGTACGCTGGGCGGCGGCCGGCGATTCCTGGTTCGCGAGGTATACGTGCCGTCGGTCACGGCATGGGTGATGGGCAACCTCAAGGTTGCCGTGGGCTTCGCGTTCACCGGTGCCGTTGTGGGCGAGTTCGTCGCTTCGAGCCGCGGACTGGGCTACCTGCTGCAGTTTGCCCAGAGCACGTACAACGCCGGCCTTACGATCGCGCTGATCGTCGTCATTATGGCGTTCGTGCTGTTGCTGTTTGCGCTATCGGAGCGGCTCGAGCGGCGTCTGCTCCGCTGGAGGCAGACCTAACTCGTCTGGGTCTTTCCTGCCAACTTTTCAACTGCCTTCGCTTCGTCATCCAGGCAATCGAATACGGTAAGCAGCTTCGTCATCTGGAGAAGATCCTTTGCTGACTTGGAGAGGTTCAACAGATTCACGTCGCCTTCCTGGTGGCGAATCGTAGTGTAGGTAGCGATAAGCTCGCCCAGGCCCGAGCTGTCAATATACGAAACGCCGCCGAGGTTCAGCACGAACTTGCGGCTGCCGTCCTCAATGAAGCGGCGGATCGTATTGCGAAGAAGCAGCACGGGCTCGCCCGCCGCGAGTCTTCCACTCATATCAACCAAAACCACGCCGTTAACTTTTCGCGTGTTCAACGACAAAGACATAGGCACACCTCTTTATGTTTTCTGAATGCAGCCGTTACTTTAGATGACCTCGTGCGATTTCGCAATCCAGCGCCCGGAATTTTCTCAGAACTGAAAACGAATGCCGACTTCTATTTCGCGCGGATCGAGCGCGCTCGTGGGTTTGCCGAAATTCGGCGAGGTCATGACTCCCGACGGGACGCCATAGTTGGTGCGGTTGAAGGCATTGGTCATGTTGGCGAACAGGTTCATATTCGTCCGCGTGTTGCCGTTCCGGGCCGGACTGAAGAAGAACGCTTTCGAGATATTGAAGTTGAAGTTGAGCGGGTTCGGGCCGCTGGCGCCGCCTCGCGTGGCTCCGGGGGGCCGGTCATTGACAGTGCTGTCCTTGTTATCGTCCCTGCCGGTAATGATGGTGTACCACTGGCCGCTGTTCACCGACATAGTACCGGTCAGGAAAACTCCCAATGGCAGCCGTGCATTGACTGTGCCATTCAACGTGTGCTTTGAGAACTGACCGCCGTGCGATCCAACAAAATCGGCCCGGAGATTGTAGTTGTCCGCCGGGAGATCTGCTGCGCGCTCTCCACCGCCGTTGGGAGCCGCGTCGTTGGAGACTTTCTGCAATGTGTAGTTGGCGGTTACATTGAAAATGCTGAAGCGTTCGCGGAAATTCAGCCGCAAAGTATGCCTGAGCTGGTTCGCCGAAGACTCCAGGCTCCAGATATTGCCGCGGGCCGGATTTGGCCGGACACACGTCGCGGCGGTTTGTTCCGGGCGGCAGGATCGCAGGACCGGCGAGGTGGCATCGAACGGTGCGTTCAGGTTCCTGGGCCGCAGGCGGTGATACTCCCGCTGGTAATCATAGGTGGCGCTGAAGAACAGGTTCGACAGGAACGTTCGCTCAAACGATGCCATCGCGACATTGACATAAGGCGCCACCATGTCCGGATCGATCGCGCGCACGGACGGAAGCGTGTTTCGTATCGTTCCCCCTTCAAATGGATTTGGAAAAGTCGGGTTGTCCACGACAAGCTCGTATTGCCGGGCGCCGTTGAGCCGCTCCTGGGTTTCCATCGTGGTCATTTCAAAACGGTGATAGAAAACGCCGCCGCCTCCCCGGATTACCGTTGCCCGGCCCGGCGCGTAGGCAAATCCCAACCTCGGGCCGAAGTTGTTGTGGTCGGACATGTTGGTCTGGACGTCGTAACGGGTGCCCAGCATGAGAGTTAACTGCGGCGAGACTTTCCAGTCGCTCTGGAGAAAGAACGAGGTTTCAAGCTGATCCACTTCCAATGATGGATTTCCCTGCGTGACTCGATAGTTCAGGGGCCGGCCGGCAAGATAGGCATCGATATTGGAAAACGTGAACGTGCCGCCGAAGTTTGTTTCGGAAAGCGATCGGCTGCTTCGATAGCGTCCCTGGGTGCCCGCCCTTACAGTCGCCTTCTCGCCGAGCCGGGTATACAGGCTGCTGAAATCGTAATCCCGGCCGGTCCGTTCGGACCGGTTCTGTGCGCCGCCGCTCTCGAATGCATCAAGCACGTTGATGCGCAGAGCCTCGCTGAACGGGGTCGTCTCATCGCGCGTGCTGTGGATGTTGACTCGCGCTTCATGAATGGTCCGAGCGGAGAGATTTGAGAATTGCACGAATTCAGCGTTCCATTCGTGGCCATCGGAGGTTGAAGCGCGTTCCTGTAGCGCAAAGGCGCCCACTCCTTCGTTCTTGCTGTTGCTTGTTGCATATCCGAGGTTAAATGACAGCGAATGCGCTTCGGTGAGCTGCAGCGTGTTCCTGGATGCAAACGAACGGTTGACCGCCGGCCGGGTAATTCCCAGGGCAAACAGTCCGCTGGGCAGCGTTGCATGAATAGTGCTGACGTTCTTGGCTTCGCCATGTTTGGCGGCAAAGCTCGTCGTCAGCTTGTTGGGAATCACCGGCCCGCTGATGTCGAAGCTGGCTTGCCGCTCCTGATATGGCGGCTTGTTGCTGGCGAAAGGATTCCTTGCGTTTAGCGACTCATCCTTAAAGAGCACTTGCCCGTTTCCGTGAAAAGCTCCCGCGCCTCCGCGATCGACAACCTGGGTTGAAGGTTGTCCCCTCCCATTCTGGCCAAACCGGTAAGGGCCATCCTCGGCGGTGAAAGCGTTGTTGTTGATTCGCACAAATTGCGTCTGCGCCTGCTGGCCCTGCTGGCCCTGGCGGCCCTGCTGTCGAGGTATGGGTTGTTCCTGCGCCTGGCGCGCCTTTTGCGCGGCGATGTTTTCCTGATAGCTGTTCCACGCGCCGAGCTGTTGCGTGGTTAGATGGTCCTGAAGCCGTTTCAGGAACTCCTCGCGCATCCATTCGATGGCGGAGCGCAGGCGATCGGACTCCTGGCCCTGGGTCGGCCCGGCACGAAAATCCATCAGACTGCCGAACAGTTCTTCAGAGGCCTGCCGCCGGTCTTCCATCATCAGGACGATTGCCCGCTCCTGCTCATCCGTAAAGGGAAGACGGCCGTCGGCGAGGACGCGCTTCACTTCATCCTTCAGTTCGGAAAGCGGGTTTGCGGCTGTCCCTGCCGGGCTTTGCGTTGCCGCAGGACGCTCCTGGGCGAACATCGGTACGGAGAGCGTCAGTAGTATCAGTATCAGAGGTTTCATTGCTGTCGTTGATCGGTGCGCGAGATTGTATCAAACGGAGGAAGGAACCCGTAGACACTGGTTGGAACGATTCGCTATGTTGGAAGGTCGTAGTTGCCGATCACCTGACCGTTCGAATATCAAGAGGAGTTTCTGACAATGAAAGGAAAGATCGTTTTAGAGGAACACATGGCGCTCCAGGAAACCCTGGAGGACTCGCGGAGCTTTGCCGGAGGATCCGGGAAATGGGACGAATTTGCGCGCCAGATCCTGGACCTGGGAGACGAGCGTCTCGCAGGGATGGACGAGAACGGCATAGAGTTCTCCATCCTGTCGCTGAATTCGCCCGCCGTGCAGGCGATTCTCGACACGAAGACGGCGATCGAGGTGTCCAGGCGCGCCAATGAAAAAATGGCCGAGGCCGTAGCGAAGCATCCCGGCCGTTTCGCGGCCTTTGCGGCGCTCCCGATGCAGGATCCTGACGCGGCCTCGAAAGAACTGACGCGTTGCGTCAAGGATTACGGATTCAAGGGTGCGCTGGTGAATGGATTCACCCAGAAAGACGTTCCGGATTCAGCGATCTATTTCGACATTCCGGAATACCGGAGTTTCTGGTCGACCGTGTCCGACCTTGACGTGCCGTTTTATATGCATCCGCGTATGCAGATTAAGAGCCGCGCCCAGGCATATGACGGACATCCGTGGCTGATGAGCGCGCCCTGGGGTTTTGCCGTGGAAACTTCCATACACGCGCTCCGCCTGTGCGGCTCAGGCTTGTTCGACGATTTTCCGAAACTGAGGATCATCCTCGGCCATATGGGTGAACACATCCCGTACGATCTCTGGCGCATTGATGCGCGGATGCGTTTTTCGCCGCGTGGCTATACCGGCAAGCGTTATCTCGGCGACTATTTCAGGGAACACTTTTACGTCACCACCAGCGGCAATTTCTGCGACCAGACATTTCGATGCGCGCTGGATGTGCTGGGCGCAGACCGTCTTATGTTTTCCGCCGATTATCCGTTCGAAAAAATGAAAGATGCCGCGGACTGGTATGACAAGACGCCCATATCCGAAGCGGAGCGATTGCAGATCGGCCGCACGAACGCCATCAAGTTGTTCAAGCTGAATCTGAAATAACCTTGCCACGCTTGCAGCCGCGGGCTTTCTGCGCGCGGCTGCCTCTCGGCCTCAAGCCCGCACGCAATAGAGCCTGCGAAATCAGGCAAAAGCAATTCTTGGAGTCTTTGGAAAAGTCTCGCATACAATGGTCACGTATGGCGCTTATCATCACCACTCGTATCACCCACGACACTGTAGTTCTGGAAATGAAAGGGCGGCTTTGGGTCCTCGATTTGCCCCTTCGAGACAGGATTCAGGAGCTGCTGCAACAGGGATGCGTGTTCTTCATCCTGGATATCGTGGACGTGGATTACATCGATAGCTCGGGGTTGGGCCAACTGGTTTCGATCTGGGCGTCTGTGCGCAAAATTGGCGGCAATGTCGTCCTGTTCCGGCCTGGCCCAAGAGTGCGGCGACTACTCATAACGGCGTGCCTGCAGACGATCTTTGACGTTTTTGAAGATGAGGATAAGGCGAAAGCGGGCGTCCGCCGAGATTGGTCTCCAACATGAATGGTGTGAGTGATCCCGCGAGGTTCCAATGAAAGTACTTGTTATCGACGACGAGCCTGGCATCGTAACCCTGTTGTCGGATTGGCTGAAGGCCATGGGCCATGAACCGGTGGGAATCACGCGCGGCTCCTACACGTCAAGCTGGTTGCAGAGCAGGCGTTTTGACCTCGTTATAACGGATATCCAAATGCCGGACAGCGACGGATTGATGATGATTGATGAAATCGTCAAGGCCGGAGCGAAAGTGGTCGTAATGTCCGGCCTGCCCGAAGACCTCTGGGTGGCAAGAGTTCTCATGGATGGGGCCTGCGACTGCTTACCGAAGCCAATATCTCTGGACAAGCTCGGACTTATTCTCGCGCGCATACAGCCTCCACGCTCGTAAAGAGGGTGACTTTCATGGCGAAATCGAACAGCGCGGAATTGGCGATCCTGCTGGCGGCAATCGATCGGGCGTTTGACCACAAGTCGTGGCATGGCATCAACCTCAAGGGGGCGATCCGAGGGTTGACCGCCGAGGACGCTTCATGGCGTCCGGCGCAGGGCCGCCACAACATTTGGGAACTGGTCGTTCATGCAGCCTACTGGAAGTACGTCGTTATCCGGCGGCTGCTTTCCGAGAAGAGAGGCTCCTTCCCAATCACGGGCTCGAACTGGTTTGTCCGGCCATCGAATGACGCGTCCAGCGAGGGCGCATGGCGAGCAGACGTGCGGCTCCTGACAGACATGCACAAGACGCTGAAACAAGCGGTCGAAGGCGTCAGCGCCAAGGACCTGAACCGGATCCCGCCCGGGGTGAAGACTTCCAATCTCGATCTCATTGGCGGTATTGCCGCGCACGATTTGTACCACGCCGGACAAATTCAACTTCTGAAGCGCCTGCGGCCGCAGGCCTGAACCACTACCGTAATCCGCCTGGAAGCCCAATTAGCTCGCGCCTACACGCAAATGAATCCTAAATAATCCCAAACGCGCTGCCGATAAGGGCCTTATGAGACTGTACGAGCGGCCCGCAAGCGATGGAATGGAAAGCCTGTTAGGCATCATTCCCGACATTAGTGAATTCGAGCGCAAGCCAACGCCGCCCCACGGCCAGCTCGCCATAGTGCCCGAAACTCACCGCTCGCGCCTGGAGCAGCTCAACCAGATTGGCATCGCCCTTTCCAAGGAGACAGACATCCATCGGCTGCTGGAAGCCATTGTCGTGGCGGCGAAGGACCTTACCAACGCCGATGGTGGAACCCTCTACAGGGTCACCGGGGAACGCACGCTCAAGTTTGAAATTGTGCGAACCGATTCGCTCGGTATTGCGATGGGTGGGACCACGGGAGTGGAAATCTCTTTTCCACCGGTCGCCCTGTACGATACGGAGGACAGTCCGATCCACTCGAACGTGGTGGCCTACGCCTATCACCACGATGTATCGCTGAACATTGGCGACGCATACAATCAGCGCGGATTCGATTTTTCCGGAACACAGAATTTCGACAGGAAGACCGGCTATCGTTCGAAGTCGTTCCTGACCGTTCCGATGAAAAATCACGAGAACGAAATCATCGGTGTGCTGCAACTCCTGAATGCGAAGGACCGCGCGACCGGCGCCATTGTTCCATTCTCGGCTCAGGACCAGCGGCTCGCGGAATCTCTTGCCTCACAGGCGGCAATTGCGCTTACCAATCGGTTGTTGATCAACCAGCTCGAAAACCTGTTTGAGACTTTCGTGAACGTTGTGAATGCGGCGATCGACGACAAGTCGCCCTACACCGGAGCGCATTGCGATCGCGTGCCATTGCTGACGATGATGCTGGCCGAGGCCGTCACGGACTGCAAGATCGGCCCGCTGAAGGACTTCTACATGACCGATAGGGACCGGCGCGAGCTGAAGATGGCGGGGCTCCTGCACGACTGCGGAAAAGTCACGACGCCGGTGCATGTTGTCGACAAGGCGACCAAACTTCAGACGATCTACGACCGCATTGGCGCCGTCGATACTCGTTTCGAGGTAATTCGGCGGGATGCGGAAATTGCCATGCTGCGCGCGAAGCTCGACGGTGAGCCTGGCGCAGAGACCGCCTTCGAAGCGCGCCTCCGCGAGATCGACGACGACCGCGAGTTTCTCCGTTTTTGCAATATCGGCGCTGAAGCAATGAGTACCGAGGACGTTGAGCGAGTGAAACAGATCTCAGCGAAGTATCAATGGTGCGACGGGCGCGACGCCGGAGGCGAACCGGGTGACTTTCTGACTGCCGATGAAATTGAGAACCTCACGATCCGGAGGGGCACGCTCACGGAAGCCGAGCGGAAGATCATCAATCATCACATCGAAGTCACCGGCCAGATGCTCGAAGCGCTGCCGTGGCCGCAGCACCTGCGAAACGTGCCCGAATACGCATGCGGTCACCACGAAAGGATGGACGGCAAGGGGTACCCCAAGGGGCTTCGGCGCGAGCAGATGTCCGTGCAATCGCGGTGCATGGGAATTGCCGACATCTTTGAAGCGCTGACGGCGGTGGACCGTCCTTATAAGAAGGGCAAGACCTTGTCGGAGTCCCTCGAGATTCTCGGCCAGTTCAAACTCAACGGACACATCGACCCGGATCTGTTCGACGTGTTCATCTGGGAGAAGGTGTATCTCAAATACGCCGAGCAATACCTGGATCCAAAACAGATCGACGACGTGGACCTTTCAAGAATCCCCGGATACGTACCTCCGTCGGTCTGACAAGCATACAAAGTCTGGCAGTAGAGCTTCAGGCAAGCTATGATTCCTGCGGTCGAAGGAGGACATCATGAAGAGGGGTATCGTTTTGGGGCTCCTGCTTATGGCAGGAACGCTCTCCACGTCGCTCGTTGCGCTGCAGCAGCCCGCTGCGCCGCGCGTGGTCGAGGTGGACAAACTGAAGGACAATCTGTATGTGATGCGCGGCGGCGGTGGGAACAGCGCCGTGTTCATTACCGCCACCGGCGTAGTCGTGGTGGATACGAAGAATCCCGGCTGGGGGCAGCCGCTGCTCGACAAGATCAAAACTGTCACCGATAAGCCGGTGACCATGATCATCAATACGCACACCCACGGCGACCACGTGAGCGGCAATGTGGAGTTTCCCGCAAGCGTCGAAGTCGTGACGCACGAAAACACCAAGGCGAACATGGAAGTGATGCGAGCGGTGACCGGCATCGCGCCTGCTGCCGGCCCGCCAGTCAACATTTTCAAAAACAACAACGGCCGCGGGTTGCCCAAACGGACTTTCACGGACAAGCTGACGCTGGGCAACGGCAACGACCGGATCGATCTCTATTACTTTGGCCGGGGTCACACGAATGGCGACGCATGGGTGGTCTTTCCCGCGCTGCGCGTCATGCACGCGGGCGACATTTTCTCCGGCAAGAACCTGCCGCTGCTCGATGCCAATAATGGCGGCAGCGGCTCGGAGATCGGCAACACGCTCGCGAAAGCGGCCGCAGGCGCCGGGAATATCGAATCCGTTATCACGGGCCACAGCACCGTAATGACGCTGGCGGACCTGCGGGAGTACGCAGAGTTCAATCGCGAGTTTTTGTCCGCCATGCAGGATGCCAAGAAGGCCGGACGCACCGTGCAGGATGTGGCGAGTAGCTGGAAGATGCCGGCGAAGTACGCGGGCTACGCTGCGCCCGATCCTGTTCGGCTTCGCAGCAACGTTCAGGTGGTCTTCGACGAAATCCGATAACAGGCTTGCGGAGAACGAAAAAAAAGGGGACAGACTCCGAATTCCGAAGTTCAGGAATTCGGAGTCTGTCCCCTTTTTTTTCGTTCGGGGAAGGTGTGATTCAAGGTGGGCGTAAAGCGTTGCGATGAGCTTCGCCTGACGGGTTCAGGTGGCGCGAATCGAGTGATGGAGGCGGAGTTCAAGCGGCTCGTCATGCGCTCGCCGTTTCAGGTGAGAATCGAGAAACCGTTGCGCGAAGGTGACTCGACACTGCTGTATCCATTCGACGCGCGCATTGCATGGGTTGCCGCCTGCTATCACCGCACGTCGTCGCGCATTTCGTGGGACCTCTGCTCGAGCGAGGCCGTCCGTCTCGATCCGCTTTACGCGGACCTGCTGCCTGCGTTATCAGCGGACGACAGGCTCCCCGGAGGCGAACACCTTCGTTTCTCAGTGGAGGTCGGTTCTTCCACCGATTTTGAAGCAGGTCCGCTTCAGCTCCGCGGCGTCGTAAAGAATGCGATCGTTGAGGCCCTCGCGCCGCGCGGCGTGGCGGCGGAGATCGATGCCGATTCGCCCGACGTCGTGTTTGTGGTCCGCCGGGCAGGGCTTCCGGAAGCCCGCCGCACGGTTGTGGGAATCGACATTGGCGGGGGAGCGAGGCATCGGCGGGGCGCGCGCGTGGCCATGGGACCGGCGCCACTGCGTGAAACGATGGCGGCCCAGTTGGTCATGCTTTCGCGATGGGACGCGCGGACCGAGCCGCTCGTTGATCCTATGGCCGGGGGGGGCACGATCCCGATCGAGGCTGTGGGCCTTGCCGTCGGCGCGGCTATTCGGAAGCCGCAGGACCTGGTGTTCGACCATCTGGCGGCATTCAAGGACCTGCCGCATGATGTGCCCGACCTCTTCCCGGGCACCGTCCCGCGCATTCTCGCGCTCGACGTGGATCCTTCCCGCATTCCCGCCATGGTCGGAAACCTTCGCGCCGTCGGGCTCACCGGGCCGTCGCACGAGGATTCAATAGTCATCGCGCAACAGGACTTGCGAACGCTCAAGCCGGAATCCATTGAACGCATGCTGCCGGCCTCGCGCGGCATGAAGCCGGGCGTCTTCTGTTTCAACCCGCCTTATGGCGTGCGCATGGGAGGGGAGGACGACAAGAAGCTGCTCGCGCTTTACTCCGAAATGGGCCGCGTGTTTGCACGGTTCAGCGGCTGGCGCGCGGCCTGCTTCGTGGCCAACCCGGAATTCATCGAAGCATTCGGTCATGCTCCCACCATGACGAAACCCGCGACCAACGCGGAACTTCGCGGCGCATTCCTGGTCTACCAGTTTTGATTCGTTGCACAGCTTTGCAAGAAGTTTCAACCAGCCGCGGAGCGGCGGAACACGTTAGCCACGGGCGTTAGCCCGTGGTTGACGAGTGTCCGAAGATCAGCACCATAGGTGCGGCATAGCACGATACCTGCAGTTATGCCGCCCCGATGGGGCTGGAGATAATGTACTTTCTGAATCCACGGGCTGACGCCCGTGGCTAAAATGTTCCGCCGCTACGCGGCTTTTGGGGTAGAGCCCTCCTCAAGAGAACCCTCCCGGCTGGCTTCAGAACCAATTTGGTTTATACTTGCCGCCACTATCGGGCACACATATGAGCGGCTGCGAATGCAAGCTCGAAAGGGCGCAGCCATCAATAAATCTGGATTGGGGAGCAGCGCAATGCAACGCAGAAGAGTCATCCAACTCCTGGCAGGGGCGGCGACGAGTCTCCTGGCCTCGCACACACTTCCAGGGAGCATCCTGCGCGCATCGCAGGATAACCCGCTCCTGCCGCTCTTTCCCCTGGACCTGGTCCTGTTTCCCCACACGGACCTCCCGCTGCACATCTTCGAGGAACGCTACAAGGAGATGATCAAGGATTGCCTGGAAAATCGCTGGGAGTTTGGAATGCTGCTGGTCGAGGACCAGTCGGTCAAGGACATTGGCTGTACGGCATCCATTACAGAGGTGCTGGCGACCTATCCGGATGGCCGAATGGATATTATGGTTCGAGGGCAGCGGCGTTTTGAACTCGGATCGGTGAATGAAGAGAAGTCGTATCTGAGAGGGGCGCCAACCATTCTTGATGACGACACGACCGAGTCTTCATCTGAACTTCGCAAGCGCGCCATCGAGCTGTATGAACTGCTTAAGGAAATCGCGGTACGGGATAACAAGACGTTGCAGCAGCCTTATCCCACGGCGACCGATACCCAGCTTTCGTACCGAATGATGGCGGGTTTGCCGGGCGACCTTACATGGAAGCAGAACCTGCTGGAACTGCGCTCGGAGCGCGACCGCCTCATCCAGGTTGTGCCTTACATGGAGAAATTCATCGAGTACCTGGAAAACACACCTGAACAGAATCCCGCGACGCCAAAGGGAATCGCTTAGTCCATTTACTTTGTCGCCGTAGCGCGCGTCAACATTACCCCGGAGCCCGTCGACATTTCATCGTAGTAGCGTGTGAAGCGTTCCGGCTCCATCGCTTTGTACTGCTTCAGATTGGTCGCCCATCTATAGGAGATTGGCTGGAACCAGAATTCAGCTTCCACCTGGAAGGGACCCTGTGCGCCGCCCACCGGAATCGAATACCGGATCTTGTCGCCGCCACCAGTGAAATTATCATCGGCCACGGCGGCTCCCTGAGGCGCAATTTCCGGTTCCACCGCCCGTTTGTCGAATCCCTTCGGCAGCAGCCGGTTGTCCTTGATGAACCGGACCGCGGTCAGTAATCCCGTGGTGGGAATGTTGTTGGCGCCGACCATGATGTCCTCGTAGATCTGGACCTGGTCTGCGCTGTTGATCTCCGTGTAGTGCGTCTCAAAGCGATTCGCATCCGCGTCGTTGTCATTCCCCTGGATGGAGCCGTCGGGATTCAACGCCCCCGACTCGAAGACCACGCGGTTGTTTCGATCCTTGATGGTTACGTGCAGCCAGGCCCTGCGCGAGGGATAGGCCGTGGGAAACTTGTGTCCGCTCAGGTTCTGGACCGAGATATCGGCCGTCAGGCGGCCTCCCGCTACATCCAACTGGTCGATAGTTACCTGCGAAGTCTCCGCCTTCAGGTGTGCGATGGTCCGAGTCGCAGCCGCTTCAAACTCTTCGGGAAGAGCCTCGACGCCGAGGTCCTTGCGGTTCTTGTTCAGCATGCGCAGCATGAAGAAGTTTCCACCGACAAAGACGTGCCGCGACATTCCTTCGCGGGGTAGCCCGAGGGTATTGGCGATCCTGGTCTCTTCCTGGACCACCGGCATGTGACAGTTCTGGCAGCTCTGCTTGTCGCGGAACTCGCTCGCGTACCACTCCTGATACGGCATTTGCTCGGGAAGCTCGCCGATGACCTGGCCGCCGGGACCGAGAGCCTTGGTGATCAACGTGTGACAGGTTGCGCACAACTCGGATTGCCGGATGTGTTCGCCTTCGGTCGGAAGATAACCGCCCGAGGACGTTCTCATGATCCGGGTCTGGCCGTCTTCAATCTTGAAGGGGCCGTATTCCGCGCGCTCACCTTTCTCTTTCGTCGTGTCGATAACGAAGCCGCCAACCAGGCTTTCGCGGGTTCCAAGCTTGTCCTTCGTGATCTGGTGACAGGCCGAGCAGGAGACGCCGTCCTGGGCCAGAAGGTCCATGCGGTCGCCGGAACCGAAGTTCAGGTGCGAGAAAACTTCTCCCTCGCGCCCTTCGTATTTGGATTGATACCGGGCCATCGGCATGTGACAGATCGCGCACTCATCCTCGATTGCAGCCTTGGACTCCGGATGATCGATGGTTTCGCGCCGGACACCCGCCTGCCAATACGGGTCACGCGCAGCGTTGGCCATCATCGTGGGCCGCCATGAAAATCCGATCGAAATATCCTCGCCTCCCGCTGTGTAAAGCTGGTTGTGACAGGCCATACAACGATCGGAGGTCTGGAACAGATCTTTGTGGTCTTTCTCTTGCGCGGCCTTTTGCGCAGCCGCAACCACTCGGCCGGACTGCGGCACGGTGAAGAGGAGCATCAAGGCAGAGGCCGGTACTAAGAAGCGAAGTATTTTCATTGCTACCAGCCCTCCCGCAGTCCGCCATCGAAGAAATCCCAAAGCGCGTAGAACACAAGCTGGGTGCTTCGTCCGGCAGTGTTATTGAGTGGAGTCCGGACACCGGCGGCGAAGCGGACATGCTGGCGCTTGTTCAGGGTGATTTGCATCTCCGGCACAATGTCCCAGTCTGTTCTTGCGCCCGTCACAAGATCCCGCTCCGCAATAAATTCGGCCATAGGGCTCCACGATCGGCCCAGGCCGCCTTTTTGAGCGAATGTCTTACCCAGCACACCTCGCCAGAAAAACGCGTTCGAGACCTTTGTTGTATCCGTCGGCAGGTCAAAGCCGGTCTGCATCTGGAAAAAACTCATGCGCGGGAGAATCTGGCCGAAGGCGGCGCCGGCCCCAAAGGTCGTCACGCCAGACCCCAGGTCCTTCGTCTTGTTTCCTGTCGGCGCGGCGACTTCGCCCAGCAGGCTGAGGATCGAACCGCTGCGCATGCTGCTGACAAGGACCCGCTTATATCCCAGGACGAGGTCTCCAATACCGCCCACCCATCCCCTGTTGGCCCTCTGCAGGAAGCTATACGGAGCAGCCAATTCCAGCTGATTCCTCTTGCCGAAACGTTTTTCGTAGACCATCTCTCCCTCGATGCCGCCGGTTCCGTTGGCGTTCGCCGAACTCGTCAGGAGCCATTCGTCTTCCGGGAACGCCTTTTCGGTCATGATCGCCCGCGGAAAATTCAACTCGCCAAGCGGCCAGCCGGATTCCTCGCAGCGGCTTCGCAGGTATTGCATGACCTTTTCGATCTGCTCCGGAGTGAGAGCGTCCGTCCACGACGGCATGATCTCGGAGAATCCCCGCACCGGCCCGCCTTCGTGAATAATTGCTTTCCAATCGAAGGTCTTTTCCCGAGTGCTGCCGTTGCAATCCGTGAAATCCGGGAAGGTTGAAGGCGGCTCGAATCCCAGCGTGGATTGCGGTTGCCCGCGGCCACCCGGCCCATGACATCCGTTACAGGCCGCTTCAAAAATTTCCTGGCCCGTGTCGAGCTTCATTCCCTTTGTGGCAGCAGCCTGCTTGCTCTGCGCCTGGAGAATTCCCGGACGCCAAAACAGAATCAGAAGTAGAAGAACAAGAAGTCGACGAATGAAATGCATAGGCGGAGAATACAACAAAATAGCGGCGGATTTTTCGGGATTTCAGGTGATCGTCCGGTAGCCTGCGAAATCTATTTCCAGGTCTCCCGCAGCCACGGCACCGCTCGCCGCAAGCTGTCCGCGAAGCGATTGGTTTCGTAGTGCGAAATACCGGTCAGCGCGATCAGTTCGGCGCGCGTCCCGGCTTTCTTAAGCTCCGCGATGCGTGTTTCCGTTGCGGCGATGGGAACTACCTGGTCGTTGCGGGAATGGATTGCAAGCACCGGAAGACGCCATCCGGCCGCAGACTCGGGCGGTCTGCCGGCCACCGGGACCGCCGCGCTGAAACGCTCCGGATACTTTGCGGCAAAGTGCCATGTTCCTGCGCCGCCCATGCTGAAGCCCGTCACGACAATCTTCTTGGCGTCGATGCGGTAACTGGCGATCACCGCGTCGAGCAGTGTGATCACCGCGCGCTCGTTTTCAGGTGAGCTCCACTGGCCTGCCTGCGAATCCGGGGAGACGATGATTGCTCCAAGCTCGGTAAGCGCCGGACCCACCAGAATATCGAGCACGGCTCTTCCCGCCCCGGTGGGGTTCGGGGCGCCGAAATGCAGCGACAGCACGAGGGGCACCGGTGTCGATGGCGAGTAGTTGGCTGGTACCGAGAGCGCATAACGGACAAGCCGTTCGCCCGGACGCTGGAACATGAGGTTGTGCACTCCGGGGGAAAGTACCGGTACCTGTGAGGCCGATTGTCCGGCGGCATCATCGGGCGGCAAAGCAGCAAAGGCAAGTATTGCGATCACGGCGATCAGAGACTCCCTGGTCGGCATTGACATCCTCCACGCGGATACTAATATAGTCGCAACGTAAAAGAGGAGGCCTCATTTATGCATCCCATGTCCATCATGACAAGGCGAACTTTCATCGGTACCGCTGGAATAGCCGCTGCCGTGCCTGCATTCAGCGCCGTGGCCGGCCAGCAGCAGAATTGGAAGTCCCCTCGCGGAACCGTATCCGTGGAGAAGGACGTCGTTTTCGGAAAGGGCGGCGGGATGGACCTCCGTTGCGATATTTACCGGCCGCCGGCTGGCACCGAGAAGCGCATGGCGACGATCCACTTTCACGGTGGAGGATTCAGGGGCGGCAACAAGGAGAGCCTGAGCGAAAGGGTTCAGCCTCTCGCCTCGCGCGGTTACATTGCGATTACTGCGCAATACCGGCTGAGCGGGCAGGCCAAGTGGCCATCGCAGATTGAGGACGCGAAGGCGCTCATCCGGTGGACCCGCGCCAATGCGGGCCGCCTCGGTATCCAGGCCGATCGAATTGCAGTTGTCGGCTATTCTGCGGGCGGGCACCTGGCGCTTTTTGCGGCGGGAACTCCGGATCGTCCGGAATTCGAAGGCAGTGGTGGAAATGCGGGCGTCAGCACGAAAGTTGCGGCCTGCGTTGCGTATTATCCGGCCACCGCAGTCCGTCCAAGGGCGGATGGCACTGCGGACGCATTGCTGCCGCCCGGAAGCAACGAAGCGGCGCATCGCGCGGCCTCTCCCACCAGCTACATTACGTCCGCTTTTGCTCCGACCGTGATTTTCCACGGGCTAGAGGATGTGACGATTCCGGTCGAGAGCAGCCAGCGGTTGTTCCAGCAGCTTCGCGATGCAAAGGTGCCTTCGGAACTGCACACGTTCGACGGCGTCCCGCACGTCTTCGACAGCCATCCCGAATTCGCCGATCCCTGCGGCGCGATCGCCGATCTCTTCATCGACCGGCGTGTGCTCAATCCGCGGAAGTATCCTCCGTTTGGGGGGTAGGCATGCGTTCCGGATGAAAAATGAAAATTGATTAGTGATT
>CAMAWS010000006.1 GCA_945861845.1 Candidatus Sulfopaludibacter sp. SbA3
CGCTCCCAGAGTTCCTCGTCAGTTACCAGCCGCTTGATGGCCGCTGCAAATGCAGCCTCGTCGTCCGCAACGAGCACGTGCCGGTCATGCTTTACGTTCAAGCCTTCAACCCCAATGGATGTGGAAACGCTTGGAGTTCCCACCATCAGGGATTGCATCAGCTTCCTCTTGGTTCCCGCACCGTAACAAAGCGGGATGAGGGCCAAGCGCACTTGCTGCAGGTACGGCAGGACTGAGGGAACCCAGCCTACGAGCCGCACATAATCCAGTTTTCGGCAGCAGTTCAGGACCGCTTCAGATGGATCATTGCCGACGATATACACAGGATGCTCTTCCAGAATCGCGCGCGGGACCATCGGCAGTATGTCCTGGCAAAGATACTCTACCGCCTGCACGTTAGGAGGATGACGGAAGTTGCCAACAAAGAGCATTCCCTTGCGCTGGGCGAACGGGACGGTCGAAACATCGGTGTCTTCCGTGTCAGGAACGGAATAAGCCAGCGATTTACCCACAAAGTCATTGACCATCTCCGCTTCTTTATCTGAAACGGTGAGAACGGCATCGACTGCAGCATAGGCATTCAGCTCGCGCATCATGCATTGCGCATAAGTTGCGTCGAGGGCATGGGCATGACCGTTGCGTTCCGGATTGCAGAAGACTCGGCGGGACTCGCGCAGGAAATGGAGGTCAATGGAGTCCACAACCACCGTGCTTGCTGGAGCCAGAGCGCGGACCAGAGGCGTGTATTTCTCGGCGTGACTCCAGAAGGCGAAGAGAACAAGATCGAATCGGCCGCCGCTGAATAACTTCTCTGCATCGATGAGGGCATCCTGTCCATTCTGCCAGGAATGCTCGAGTGCATAAGTCGCAATTCCCTTTTGCTGGAGCGTCTGAGCGTAACGCTGGCCGCCAGTCGCATTATCGGCCGCGAAGCTGACGTTCCATCCGGCCTGCTGAAAGAATTCCAGAAGGTGAAAGATGCGCCGCGAACCGCCTTCGCGGTCGAATTCCGGCATCGTGGGAGCGCAAACCAGTGCTCGTCTATTTCCCATGACCGTACCTTGATAGCTGCGCCCTGTCGGGCTTGCATTCGCAGCCGCTCATGTCTTTGGCGCGCCTCGTACGGAAAGCGACTGCAGGGTGGCAAAATCATACTGGGCAGGCGCAGAAGGCTGTTGTTTCAATTCCTCGCTCCACTTATCTACAAATTTGGTCCGATTGACCGCCTGGTAGCTCTTCACGCCGACGTTGACGTCCGTTCCGGAAGAAGCGCCCTCAAAGTGAACAATAACGCTCTCAGGCTGATAGTAAACGTGGTGGCCCTTCTGCCGTAAGCCGAAGCAGTAATCGGTGTCTTCATAGTAGGCGGGCTCGTAGCGCGTATCGAATCCTCCAGCCTCCATGAAAAGTGCGCGCCGCGTCGCCAGCAACGCCCCGGAACAATAATCGACTTCACGAAGAAAGCTGTACAGCCCCGCACTAGCTGCTTTGTCGTGCTTGCCGAAATTGCAGGCAGAGCCATCCGAAAACAGCACTCCGCCTGCTTCCTGGAGGCTTCCATCCGGATACACCAGCTTGCCTCCCACGGCTCCCGCATCGGGCTTGTCGCGAAGTACCCGCAAGAGCGGCGGCAGCCACCCCGGCAGCGGCAGTGTGTCGTTATTCAGGAATATGAGAATTTCACCGGACGCCGCCTCAGCTCCGCGATTGCAACTCTTGATGAAACCGCTGTTCTTCGAATTGCGCAAAACCTTGATTCGCTCGTCCTGCCCCGCAAAACGCTCCAGAACGGACGGCGTTTCATCCGACGAGGCATCATCAACGACGATGATCTCTCCTTTGAAATTGTGCGGAAGGGTCTTGCTCAATTGATCGAGACAAGCCTCTGTGTAACTGACCTTGTTGAATACCGGGATGACAATCGATGTCATCGGAAACGAAGGTTCATTGAACTCATCCGTCATCCACTCTATGTCGATGGAAACCTGCGGATTGGTCGACCTGACAGGCGTGCCCGGAGTCAAGGGCTGTAGCTCGTGAAGCTGCACGTCCGTGCAATTAACAATTGCCACGGCGGCAACCCGCCGACCCTCAGCTATCGACTCCGGATCGGAAGTCGACACGACCACAATGTCTATGCTGGAGTCGAGGTAAGGCAATGGATTACCGGCAATCCAGGTCGGCGGCGGTGAACACACGGCAAGTTGTGGAAACAGGCGCGCCAGGTTCAGCCCCGAACGCCAATCCAGGATAGAGGGGTCGCGTTCAAGGCGATGTTGAAACTCTCCAATTGCCTCTTCCATCTTCCCCGAAAGTTCGCCTTTGGCCGATTCTCCGGGGTCCACCTCAACCCTGGCAACTGCAACTGGCTGTTCGGCTGCCAGTTCTTCCAAATCGCCCAGCGGCGGGAGCGATTGCGCTACAGACGCTTCAATACTTACAGTTCGGGTGTAAGTGAGCTTGTTCCCTTTCTCATCGAATACAACGATCTTCAGGACTTTTTCCCCTTCGATCCCCAGTCCACTCAACAACACGCGTTCTTTATAGCCACACGCGGAAGGCGCATTCGAATAGGCCGCCGCCACATCCGGCCGCTCCACTCCGTAGCGAACAATTCCCAGGTATACGTCATCAAGATGCGCCTGCACCAACATCACGGGGGCGGCTGTCGAATAGCACCAGCCATATATTTCGAGACAATTGGAATTAACGGTATCGGACTTCGGAAAATCCAACACACCTTCAAAGATCTGCGGCGCCGGCAATTGCCGGATTCGCTGTGCGAAACGATGCCATCGCCGATTCAATTGTTCCACGCGGTGCGCCCCGCTGCTTATTCCCCAGGCACTCGATACGTACATACGATCCAGGCTTTCCGCGTGCCTGGATATCTGCCCACGCGCCTGCGATAACGACTCGCTGTAGTCCTGAATTTGCGCCTTCGCAACTGTAATTTGCGCCTTCGCTTCCGTAAGCAGCGAGCGGATTCTGGCAATCATTTCGTCCTGCTGACGGAATTGCGCCGTGTATTTCGCCCTTGCCTCTGCTAACTCGCCTGACCAATGGCTGATCGGTCGCTCATATTCCACTCGAACCTTGCTTATTTCCTCTGCCTGTCGCGCAAGCTCCGATTCATAGCGCCTTCGCTGCGCGATCAGCTCTTCCTGGGCCTGCTGGACTTGCCCCTGACCCTGCTGAACCTGGTCCTGCATCCGCCTGATCTCACTCAGCCGTTCTGCTTCCAGAAGTTTGAAGAGATCATCGGTGCGGTCCAGATAGACGGAGCTGATCTCCCGCTCTTCGATGGCAGGCACATCGGAACAAACGGCGATGAAATAGATCGGTGACGGCAGGGCGCACAACTGCTGAAGAACCTCTTTGGAACTGCCGGTCAACGCCTTCAGGCTGGATGCGCCATGATCGAGCAGGGGAAACACAAAGGATCCGGTGGCAAGCCTTTGTCCGTAAATGCGGACGTGTTTGAAGTGCCGGTAAAGAAGCTCACAGAACTCGTTGTAATACAGTTCCTTGATGTGGAACGGATTGCTGTATCCGGGCTCGTCCGAATAGGTGAGCCGGTTGGGAGAAGAAATAACCAGGGTCCCATCCGGCTTGAGAAGCCTCTTGATTTCGCGAAGCATTTCCTCGTGTTTGTCGTGGTGTTCAATCGTTTCAAAAGAAGTAACTACGTCGAAAGAGGCATCCGGCAGCGGAACAGCGTCGCAACTGCCAAGAATGAAGTTCAGTTTTGGATGGTAGTAGCTGTGCTTTGCATGTTCCACGGACTTCGGATCAATGTCGACGCCCGTAACAGACCTGGCTGTTGAAACCAGCAACGCCGCCCCATAGCCTTCTCCAGCTGCAAGGTCCAGCACGGACTTGCCCGCGACGAACTCCAGCGAAAGCGCGTAACGATGAAGGTGCTCGTATTTGATTTGTCCTTCTACGGAAGGAATGTATCTCTCGCCAGTAAATTCCATGTTGATCGCTTCTCCGCCGGCGTTTCCCACAGTTTATACTGCGCGAACCCGCATGGGAATTCGGATGTGCCCGTAGGTAACGGCCCGCTCCACGACCTCGATCGCGTATGCGTTGTCGATCCAATCGCACATTTCGTACTGATTCAACGTTCCATCCGCGACCGCCGGCGAGAAGTGATAGAAGCCCGCGTGCAGGAAGGGAAGGTCCATGATGAAGTCCACCGATAGCTGTGCGCCGGATCTCGCCGGAGGCAGGCTCTCGCCTTCAGACATCACGTTCGTACCAGTTACGTCTTCGCCCAGCCTGTTCCGTAACATGAAACCAAGATTGGGGCTCTGGACATCGTCGAGGAAGTCCACCGAGATCCGGACGCAGAGACGGTCCCCCTGTTCGACGCTGGTCACCGGAAAACCATCCTTGTTATAAACTCCGATGCCCTGAACGCGCGCCTTGCCGTTTCCATAACGGTGATCGATGTTGGGGATTGAAGCGACGAATCGTGGAATTCGGGCAAATGCTTCATCGGCCAGATCCAGATCCGGGGAAACCTCCAGCGGCTTTCCCAGCGCTTCCTCTTCCATGACTTCCTTGCTGCCGCGCGTCACCATAAGGGCCAGGTACTTCGAAACAACTTCGTCCGGCCTGCCTTCCAGTCGCACAGAACCATGTTCCATCCAGATGGCTCGATCGGCCAGACCACGCACGGCCTCGAGATCGTGGGACACGAAAATGATCGTCACTCCCTGGTGCTTGAGCTGGTGTATCCGGCGAATACAACGCTGCTGAAAGAAGAAATCACCCACCGAAAGCGCCTCATCGACAACCAGCACATCGGGATCCATGTGGATCGCCACTGCAAAAGCGAGCCGGACGAACATGCCGCTGGAATATGTCTTTACGGGCCGGTCAACGAAATCGCCGATCTCAGCAAACTTTTCGATGGAAGGAACACGCTCTCGCGTCTCTGCATCGGTAAACCCCAGGATCGATGCGTTGAGAAAGATGTTCTCGCGGCCCGTAAACTCCGGATTGAAACCCGCACCCAGTTCCAGCAAAGCAGAGACGCGGCCATCGACGCTCACTGTTCCCGTGGTAGGACGCATCACGCCGGCGATAATTCGAAGCAGCGTGCTTTTCCCCGAACCGTTTTCGCCGATGATTCCCAGGCAGCAGCCGCGAGGCACTTCAAGATCGACGTCTTTCACCGCCCAGAAGGGATCATGAAACTGTTTGCGGCCAAAACTAAGGATCTCCTTCAGATGATCGGATGGATGCCGGTAGATCCTGTAACACTTGGATATCTTCTGTCCTCGAATCATCTCAATTGGCTCGCTCGGCAAAAACCGCGTACTGTCCGGCGAGGGGCACGGCTTCCATCCAGTCCTCGACCCTGGCGAGGCGTTTGTAAATCTGTTCGGGGAACAAAAGGAAATACCGGGTCTTCAGAATTCGGCCCCCAGACCGCGTCATAAGCCGGCGGCTCGATCCAGCGGTAAGCAATTGGGCATTGGCGTCAACCGGAGTACGCGAAACAATCAACCGGGTAACCGGATTGAGAGGATTGTGCTCGATCAGGCAGAATACCCCGCCGCGCCGAAGCAGCCTGAAGGCTTCCCTGCACAGGGTCTCGCGTTGCTCGACGGGAACGTGATGGTAGACACATACGGCCGTTATGAAATCGAAACTGCCGTCATCGAAGGGCAGCAGCTCAGCCGACGTTTGGAGACGGACTTCCAGGCCCGAACAAGACCGAAGCATGCCCGCTGATGGATCGCAACCAGCCACCGAGGCGAATCGTGATTTGCCCATTTTCAAAAGATCGCCCTGGCCGCAACCTACATCAAGCCAGTTCAGTGCTCGCGTGTCGGTGTTCCGGTTCCCATAAAATCGATGGATGACCTGAAGCTTTCTCTCGGCAAAGAAGCGATTGGAGGCGGCGAACTTTTCGCGAATCGGATCGCGAATCAGGTCGTCGTACTCTCCAGCATAGAGATCAAACTCGGTGGGCTTTTCTTGCGCTTCGTTCATTGACTTGATGGCTGCGCCCTTTGGCTAAGGTTTCGCGCTGTCGCGCTCACGCTTCGCGCCGGGCCAGCATTCGCAGCCGCTCATTACTCACTCGGCGATGTTAACATTCGAACAGGCCGCCAACAATCACTGGCGGTAATCGCATCATGTCATTCTATCAGCGCATCCTTGGCCATCCGTTCGTATTCAATCGAATCCGTCCGCTCTTCGTCGGAGGAATCGACTGGACTTGTCTCTACGCTGAACTTGGCGCCGATGCGCATTCCGTGGTCGTGGACGTCGGTTGCGGCACGGGAATCGCCCACCAGTACCTCAAGGGCTTTCGTGAATACCACGGGTTTGATACGGACCGGGTGGCGATTGATTTCGCCCGCCGGAACGCCGCGGGACCCAATATCGCCTACGAATGCCGACTTCTGGAGAAGGACGATGTGTCGCGCATCCGGCCATCGAAGGTGCTGCTCAGCGGGTTGCTCCATCATCTTTCAGACGCCGATGCTGTCAGTCTGCTGCGCATGTTCGGCGAGGCGCCCAGCGTCGAGTGCATCGCTACCGCCGACACTGTGTACGTTCCAGGCCGGCATCTCAATAACATTGTTGCCTTCATGGACCGCGGCCGCTTCGTTCGCAACGCTGAAGGCTTTCTGGCGTTGGCGCGGGAGGCCGGCCTGGAGATCTTCCGCCACCAGATCGTCCGGTCCCACCCAACGAGCGGCAGAGTTCTTTACTTGATCATGACCTTGAAGCCGCGCCGTGAAATCCCTGTTACCATGCAGCGGTCATCGACATGAAATCCGAACGGTCTTTCTGGTTACTGGCAACTGCGCTATTCGCCGTGCTGATCCTGGTCAACTACTTCCCGGTGTTCCTCGGAAAGATTCCATTACCCGGAGCGCTGGTCACGCAGTTTCCGTCGTGGGGAGAATTCAAGCCCGCTGAAGCGGCGCAGCCGGTCGCAGACATCGGCGATTTGATTGACTATTTCTATCCATTCAACTCCTTTTCCGCCGCACAAATCCGGCAGGGCACGATCCCGCTCTGGAATCCGTACGTCATGTCGGGCATGCCGTTCCAGGCCGAACCGCAGACCGCGCTGTTCTATCCCCTCCACGTCCTGTACTACGTGTTCGCCACTCCAACTGCATGGGCCCTAGCGCTTATCGCACGAATGCTGCTTGGAGCCATGTTCATGGCTCTGCTGATTCGCTCGGTTGGCGGATCAAGAGCCGGGGCAATTGCCGCCGGGATCGCATTCGCATTCGGCGGGTTCATGGTTGCGTGGCAGGGCTCTGTGATGGGCGATGCGGTTATTTGGTTGCCGCTGATCTGCTATTCCGTCCATCGCCTGCATCGTGATCGCTCTGGTCTCTCCCTGTCCCTTACGGCATTCGCATTCGCAATGCCGGTTCTCGCCGGACATCCCGAGACCGCCGCACACGTCATCCTGACCGGATCCGCCGCGGCGCTCCTGCTCTGGGTATTCCCTCCCGGTCCTGAACCGCGATTCGACATGGGTTTCCTGATGAGTTTTTCCGCCGCCGGGATTCTGGCCATTGGATTGGCTTCAGTCCAACTCCTTCCCACGCTCGAGTGGATTATGAACTCGAGCAGGCCTTTGGACGTGGTCTGGCCAAGCTTTGACCTGCATCAGGGCCTCGGCTTCTTCTCTCGCGATGTATTGCGCGGACCAAATTCCGCCGGCGTCATTGTGCCTAACGCCGCAGGATACGTCGGGATGCTGACTCTGTTGGCAGCGGCGCTTGCGCCGCTGCACCGTTCGCCGCGCTACGTCATATGGTTTGCCGGGTTGGTCGCCTTTGGTATTGCGGCTACATTTGGCTTTGAACCCGTTAGCTGGCTTCTGACCCACGCTCCAATCATTAAGGGACTGAAAAACGAACGACTGATCCTGCTTGCCGACTTTGGGCTCGCGGCCCTTGCCGGCCTGGGCGTCAGCGCGTTGGAAAATGGCGACGCGGATCGATCTCCCTCCAAACGCGTGCTGGCATGGCTGCTGGTTGCGGCAGCCTTTGCCGTCGCGTTTCTATGTGTCTACAAACTCCAGTTAGCCACCGAGTTCCGAGTAGAGCTAATGAGACGTCCCTCGTTCTCCAGGACGCTGCTGCTGGCCGGATTTGCCCTGGTGGCATGGAGATTGATACGGGGCCAGCGGGCGAAAATGTTTCCGATCGCCGCATGTGGGTTGCTCGCTTTCGACCTGGTGACATTTGCTTACGGGTACACGGGATTCACGCCTCGCAACGAAGTGTTTCCAGCGGCTCCGGTATTCGACTTCCTGAATCAACAAGCCCGCACAGACAGCTTTCGAATTGCGCGGACAGGTGGATGGGCATACGCGGCAAATTCCGGAATCGCGTACGGCCTCCAGTCGGTGACAGGCTTTGAAGCGAGCGTACCGGCTGCCCTGGACCGCTTGACCTGGGATTTTTCCGAGAATCGCCAGGACGGGCTCAGCATTGTCGGCGAGAAGCTGCTCCCGATAAACGATCGCAGGCTCGACCTGCTCAATGTGAAGTACCTGGTCATGGTCACCTCTTCGCCCGAGTACGCCATGTTCACAGGTCGTCCGGAGCGATTCTCCGAAGTCTTCAAACGCGGAGATGTGGCCGTATTCGAGAACAAAACGGTATTGCCTCGCGCGTTCCTTGCCGGGGCTGCCGGAATCCGGGTGATTCCGGACATCGACGCTCAGGTTGCGTCATTGAAGGATCCCGCGTTCGACCCTCGCCGGTCGGTTGTCTTGTACGAACAGCCTGCTGAATTTTCCGGAATCAACCTCGCTGCCGGCACGGAGTTCAGCGGCAGCGTAGAAATAGCCGGGAGCGATGTGAACGGATACGATTTCCGCGTTCAGGCCTCGACACCCGCGGTTCTCATCGTCAGCCAGAACTTTTACCCCGGCTGGAAAGCGATCATGGACGGCGCCCCGCTTGCTGTCTTCCCTGCCGACCATGCGCTCACGGGCATTGCTGTCCCTGCCGGAAATCATGAGATCCGGTTAGTTTTCGATCCGCCGTCGTTCAAGGTGGGCCTGGCGGCTTCGGTGTTTAGCGTCTTCCTCCTGGCAGGACTGGCCGTCTTAAGTCCCGGTATGTTCAAGAGGCGTTCAATCCATCTTGTTCAAACGTCCGGCAGGTCCTAGACTAACCGGACAGCATATGCAGCTTTCAATTGTCGTTCCCATCTACAACGAAGCCGAAATCCTTCCCACGCTCCTTTCGTCCGTCCAGGCCGTGATGAACGCGACGTCGTTCTCCTACGAACTGATTCTCGTGGACGACGGGAGCCTTGACGGCACAGCCGAAACACTGAAGCGCGCGGCCGAAGAGGATCCGCGAGTGAGAGTGCTCTCCTTCAGCCGCAACTTCGGACATCAGGCGGCGATCACCGCAGGATTGGATCACGCTTCGGGCGAGGCCGTCGTTGTCATGGACGCCGACTTGCAGGATCCCCCGGAGTTACTTCCGGAAATGCTGGCGCTGCTGGCTCAGGGCTACGACGTCGTATCCGCCCAGCGCACAAGCCGGGACGGCGAAACTGCATTCAAGCGGCTGACTGCGAAAGCGTTCTACTGGATATTCCAAAAACTCGTGGATGAGCGCATGCAACCCGAGGTCGGAGACTTTCGCATGTTCAGCCGGCGAGCGATCGTCGCAATAGGCCAGCTTCGCGAGCAACACCGATTCATGCGTGGAATGGTCGCGTGGCTGGGATTGAAGGAAGTCATTCTGCCTTATCATCGCAACCCAAGAACCGCCGGAACAACGAAGTATTCGACATGGAAGATGATGCGGTTTGCCTGGACCGCAATCTCGTCGTTTTCCGCAATGCCTTTGCGGCTGAGCGTGGGTGCAGGACTGTTCGTCACGGCCTGCGGAATCGGATTCGCCATCTATAGCGTGTTTGCCGCATTCGTATTGAAGATCACAGTGCCGGGCTGGACGTCTCTCGTCTGCCTGAATATCATCTTTTCAGGATCGACACTCATCGCCATCGGTTTGTTGGGCGAATACGTGGCGCGCATCTACGAGGAAACCAAGGGCCGCCCGCTTTACGTCATCTCTAACACCGCGAACGTCGATACCAACGCCCATGCCGCCAAGGGAGTAACCCTTCCTCCCGCCATCGATTTGAAGCACAGCCATGAGGAATCGGCCTTGAGGCGCAACCGGCTGTGATCGCCGCTGCGCACTAAGTTCCCAGCGTCAGCGCTCGAAGCGAAATGCGGTATTTGAAGAGAAGCGCGGTGAAGTCCCGATCGGATAGCTTTGCGAACCGCCGAACCTTCCGCCGAGATCGCCACATACCCGGCAGGTGTTTGAATCCCGACCAGTAGGCTTTCAGGATCATGAGCGCCAACCGCGAGCGCGAACACTCCGCCGCATACTGCCCTGACGAACCCACCATGAAAATCGAGCCGTACGCGTGAAATGCGAAGCGCATGAAAGTAAACACAGGAGAAACAAGAAGCAGTGGCAGCGGGAACACTTTGACGGCAACCCACATCCGATTGCGTTCAATCAGGAACGCCTTCATGGGCGAAAACTCCCCGGCCGTCGCAGAATGAACATGGTAGACGACCGCGGTGGGAACATACAGGCAGGTCCAGCCGGCGAGCCGGCCGCGAAGCCCGAGATCGGCGTCATCGCCATATGCAAAGAATTGCTCGTCGAAAAGGCCGATGACATCGAGCATATCGCGGCGATACAACGCCGCGGCCGCGTCGGGTAACAACACCTCTTCGCGCTTATCAAACTGGCCGCGATCGATCTCCCCGGATCCGCGGCCATGGTTCAGGCCGTCTGGATAAATCAAGTGCCCGGCCTTGTCGATTCGTTTCCGGTCGCCGTGAAACAGGATTTTGCTTGCGCACATCCCAAGCGACGCATCCGACTCCATGCCAGCCACCAGTTCTTCGATCCATTGCGAATCGGCTTCGGCATCGTTATTCAAAGTCGCAATGTAGCGGCCCGACGCGCGCTCAATGCCCGCGTTGCAGCCTCCGGCGAAGCCTCGGTTCGAATCCAGCAGGACGATTCGCAGCCGTGGTTCCGTCAGTCCTTGAAGCATGTCGGCAGAACCGTCCTTCGACCCGTTGTCGACGACGACGACCTCAATGTTTTTATAAGTCTGGCGCCATAGCGATTCCAGGCAGCGCTGAAGCAGATCCCGCCGATTAAGGTTCACGACAATGACCGACACGACCGAAACCGAAACACTCATTTCCTGCTCGCCTCGATCATGATGGTGGCGCCATGGCCCGACGCCGATTCCAGAAGAACAATGGGATACGCGGCAATCACCAGCGCCAGGTAGACAAGATGACGAGCCCAGGCTACCAGGGCCGGTTCCTTACCGCCGCGCCGCCGCTGCCGGATGGCCCGGCTCACCGGATCCAATGATGGAACGAGACTGGATACCAACGCCGGCGCATTGTCGCGCAGGTTGAAGTGCCGAACGCGCTTCGGCTCGAAACCCGATGCCGACAGCAACCCCAGCATGGAGTCCTTCGAATAATCGATAACGTGGCGCGGAATATCCAGCCCGTACCACCGCGCCCCAAACATTTTGAATTGCCAGCTATCGATGTTCGGAACCTGGATGACGACGCGGCCGGCCGGTTTCAAAATGCGGAACACTTCCGCAAGGATATCCCGCGGATTGGTTACATGCTCCATGACGTGAAACATTGTGACGACATCGAATGAACCCGCCTCGAAGCTGGCTTCCTCTAAAGATCCGGCAATTACTCGAACACCGTTCTCCAGGTCCGCAACTCGAGCGGCTTCTTCCGAAGAGTCCACGCCCAGGACGTCAAACCCTCGGGTCTTCAGAATTCCAAGCAGTGTTCCGCTGCCGCAGCCGAAATCCAGCACGCGGCGGCCATTCGCATGTCGTCCTGCCGACACAATGAATGCGACGTGATCCCTTAACGCCAGTCTTCGATAGACCGACTCGAGTTGCTTCAACAGACCGGGCCTGGAAGCATTCCACCAGTACTGCGAGGGATAGAAGCCGGCGATCTCTTTGCCGTCAGGCATGGGATTCAGGAAAAGGCATCGGCACTGTGGGCAGGAATTGAGCGAGAAACTTTTTGCCGTGGCTTCAAAAAGGAAATCGGTCCCGGTCAGGGCGGGAACCGTGGATGGGTTCAGGCAAAGAGGGCAATTCATATGCTTTTGTTTGGTGGAGCTGGCCTGATCCCAAACTCCCCTCCTAAGTTAGGAGGGGTGGCTGCGCCCATAAAGCAAATGCTGCGAAGCCTCCCTATACGGGCGAAGCCGGGGTGGTTCACATATGGACCCACCCCGGCCGTGCCTTTCAAAGGGCGCCTTCGGCAGTATCTTCTTGATGGCACGTCCACCCCTCCTAACTTAGGAGGGGAGTTCAAAATGGGCTCGTCGCTCATTGAAGCAAGAAATTGATGACAATTCTCAAGGTGCGCGTGCCCGGCCGCCGAGCCGGGCTGAAGGTCCATCGCTTCAGCGCCTCGATCGTCGCTGCATTCAGCGCAGGCACCGCCGACGTGACAACGGTGGCGGAAGTCACGCGCCCATCCACACCGACATCAACCCTGAGCGCAATGCTTCCGGTCGTACCCGCCTTCCGGAGCGCCTCCGGATAAACGGGATAGACGGTCTCCATCACCTCGATAGCTACCCTGGCTTCAATCTGGTAATTAATGCTGCCTTCGGGAACCGGCGCCGGTGGCGGCGCTCGCTGGGGCAGAGGCTCCCGCGCTCGTACTTCGGCGCCCACCGCATTGCGGAGTTGTTCGAGACGCCGGCTGTCGGCGTCGCGCCTTGCGTTTTCAATTTTCCGCCTGAAGCCCACAACGGCGGCGCTGTATCGTTCGGCTGTCTTCTTGTCCGCGTGCGGAAGAGAAGTCGCAAGGTTCATCGCAGAAAATGCCTCGTCGTGTTTGCCCAGGGCGAGCAGCGCCTCGGCCCGTACCTGATAGATGTAGTCCGCGGATTCCGGCTCGAGAGCCATGGCTTTGTCCAGCAGGGGCAGCGCCTGCCCGGCCTTGCCACTCGATGCGTACAGCCTGCCAAGCTCAGCGTGCGCCCGGCCGAAGAGCGGAAGCAACTGCACGGCGCGCTCGAGCGCCGCAGCCTGGGCTTCCTTGTCTTTCTCGCTCTGGAGTTCCAGCGCGCCAAAATGAAACTGCACCAACCCGGCGCCGGGCATCTCGCGGGCCGCGCGATCGAGAATACGGCTCGCCTCGATGGGCGAACGCGAGAAACGCGCAAGAATCGCCCGGGCCGCGCGCACGTCGTTGCTGTCGGCGCTATACCATTTGGCGGCGTTCGTGTCCTGGCCCGTTGCAAGCAGGAGATCGCCGCGATGGACCGCGACCCTGGCGGAATCGGCATCGCTGACCTTGACAACGCTCAAGACGGAAGGCGCGGCCAGCCGTGTTTCAACATACGATTTCAGGCGTTCTTCAAAAACCGGGACCTGAATATCGATTTTCGCGGTACTGCCGTCTTCGGACCGCAACCGGCGGATGTATTCCCGAACGATCGGCGGATTATCGCCCGCGATCAGGCGCAACAAACGGTAAGACTGCTTTCGAAACGCGCCTCCATCGGCGGTATCGTCATAAGTTGCGCTCGGAACGATCGTCAGTATGTCCTTCACGGCAAAACCGTCTTCTTCTGAGACTTTCTTCGTATCCGGATCCCTGCCGGCGTTTCTGAAATATTCCGCCACGCCTTCGGCCAGCCAGAAATGGCGCCACGCGACTTTCCGCTCGAAAAAGACGTGACCCAGCGCATGACCCGCGGCTCCGGAAATGTCTTCCGGAGACTTGTCCCGTGCGATAACAAAAACCCGATCCGCTCCCCTCACGACGTAGGCGGACTTATCGAATGCCGTCCGGACATCCGCGCCTGGCTCGAGCCGTGGCAATGCTTCAACAAAATCCGGTTCCTGCCTGAAGAGAAACACTTCAATCGGAAACTGACGTCGTGGCACATCGCCGAACACTTCGGAAATGGCCGCGACGCGCATTTCCAGATCGGTCAGGAGCCTTCGAGCTTTTTCCGGGTTGGTGTCTGTGAAAAGAAGGAAGTTTTCAGATGAGGCTTCGAACAACTTCGCGCCCTGCGCGTGTGCAGAGGCAGCCGCCAGAATGATCAGTAGCAGCACACCGGACCACCGACTGAATCGCCGGAGTTTCATTTCTGGATTATATAGGAGACTACTGCGCCGGGGGCTTCCAGTTCTGGATGAGCGTGATCGGGGAGGAGACGTCGTCCAGCACCGTGTTGATCAGGAAGCGGCCGTCGCGGGCGACGTCGTATTGCCGGCCCTGGCCATTGTCCACGCCGCCGCCTAACATCCGCGTTGGAAACAGCGCCATCGGCGCTCCCGGCTCTAGCGTCGTTCCCGTCGTCGTGATCGGCGCGGCCATCATTTCGCCATTCGGACCCACGTAGTAGAGTTCCTTTCCATCCCGCCGCCATACCGGATAGATGCCGCCGACGGTGGACACCTGCCACTGCCCAGTGGTCTCCTGACCCGTTGTCCCCGGTGCTACAGGCGCGGCAAACGGTTGGATGTAGATTTCCGTCCGCCCCGATTCGTTCGATAGATACGCCACCCAGCGGCCGTCCGGTGAGAACCGGCCGAAGCGCTCACCAAAGTTGGTCTTCAAACACACCCACGGCTTCCGCTCCCCGGTGAGCGGCAGTACCCATAGGTCGCGGTCCGTCTGCGGATCCTGGCTCTCATACAGGAGGAATCGGCCATCCGCGGACCAGTCGGTGGCCACCTTGATTTGGGAGGATTCCAGGAGAAATTCCTCTGCTCCCGCGCCGCTGGATGGTTTTTGATAGAGGTCGCGCTGCCCCTTCCGGTTCGAGTTGAACGCGAACCGGCTGCCGTCGGGCGACCAGATGGGGTCGCGGTCCTGGGCCGCATCAAACGTGAATCGGCTCGTGCGGGTTCCGTCCAGCAACCAGATGTCCTGATTGCCTTGGACCGTGCGGTCCACGGCCACCCGTCGGCCATCGGGAGAAATGTTGGGAAAACGGAGGTTATTTTCATCCGGCGCACCCATCGTGCCCAACGCCTTGCCGGACCTGTCGAACCAGGTCAGTTGCCGCCGGCTGTTCCCGCCCGTCCGGTAGGCCACCAGGCCCGTGGCCGATACCGACACGGCGCTCACATTTAAACCAGCGTCGAAGGCCACTGGATTGGCTAGGGTCACCGGATCCCCGGTGAGCGCCTGCTGTTCCAGATCCAGACGCTGGGCCACGAGTGTTCCCGCACGCACCCACACGAGCCACCCGCCCATCATTTCCATCATCCCAGGCAGCCCCTGCAGGTAGACGCCCCGCGTATCGGCCAGCGTCAACCGCTTCGTGTCTCCGGACTCGAGCGAGCCCAGATAAATTCCTGCGGTTTCCGGCGTTCCTTGCGCGAAGAACAGGAATTGGCGGCCATCTGGCAGGAAGAATGGAAACCGGTGGCTCAATTGCCGGTCGAGCTTCGTCACGGCCACCGCCTGACCCCCTGAGGCGGCCACGCGGAACAGCGGACCTCCGTTGGTTGGCGCAAACAGGATGACGCCGTCCGCGTTCCAGGTTCCGCCGCGGCTTGCCCCTGCCGTTGCGAATGTTTGCGGCGCGCCGCCGCCATTGTCGATCCGCTTTAGCGCGCCTCCAGCGAAGAAGCCGATTGACCGGCTGTCGGGCGACCAGAACGGAAAGCTCGCGCCTTCGGTTCCGGCCAGCGGCTGTGCAGAGGGGGACGCCAGGGACCGCACCCAGAGGCCGGAGGCTCCATCGCCGGATGCCACGAAAACGATCTGGCGGCCGTCGGGAGAGAGTGCAAAGGAAATAGGATCAGCGGTCGTTGGAGTGACGATATCGAGGCGGGCTTCCGTCGGCGCGAGCGGTGGCGTTTCGCGGAGATGCCGCACAGTGGGAATGGCAAGCACCACAGCCACAAGCACCGCCGCGGCGAACTTAATCCATGCCAGCCGTCCGCCTCGCACGGGTGGAATCACCAGCGCCGCCGCCGGTTCCGCCAACGCCTGTTCGATGTCGATCCGCATGTCGGCCGCGTCGCGCCGCCGCTTCCTCGGATCTTTCTCCAGGCATCGCCGCAGCAACTCCGTGATTCGCCACGGCAGCTTCGACGGCAGCTTGCTCCAGTCCGGCTCCCGCTCGATGACTCGCGCGAGTATCTCGCCCACATCGTCCCCGGCGAATGCCGGACGACCGGTCAGCATTTCGTACAGCAAGGCGCCAAACGCGAAAATGTCCGTGCGCTTATCCACCGGCCGGCCTTTCGCCTGCTCCGGACTCATGTAGGCCGCCGTCCCCAGAATCACTCCCGCATTCGTCGCCCCCATGCTCAATGTCGGCGATTGCGAGAGACTCGCATTCGATGGCTCCACCTCAAACGCCTTCGCCAGTCCAAAGTCCAGGACCTTCACTATCCCTTCCGGGGTCACCTTCACATTTGCCGGCTTCAGGTCCCGATGCACGACTCCCTTCTCGTGCGCCGCCTCCAGCGCGTCGCAGATCTGATTCGCAATTGGAAACGCTTCATCGGCCGGGATCGGCCCTCGCCGGATGCGCTCGGCCAGCGTCTCTCCCGGAACCAGTTCCATTACCAGGAAGTTATGAGCCGCCGACTGCTCGAATCCGTAGATGGCCGCAATGTTGGGATGATTCAACGACGCCAGCACGCGCGCTTCGCGCTCGAATCGCGCCACCCGGTCCGGGTCGTGATTGAAGGCTTCGGGAAGGAACTTGATCGCAACACTCCGCCCCAGCTTCGAGTCGGTGGCCTGATACACATCGCCCATCCCGCCCGATCCCAGGTGCTTCGTGATTTCGTAGTGTGCGAGCTTTGTTCCAATCATGGTGTGAAGAAGATTCGCGGAGCGGATTCTATCAAATAACCCGAGGAGCACTACTATTCCGAGGGTCAACGGAAGCAACGGCCACGTGGCAGCAAATATTCAAAGCGATGCCTGAGAACATTTGCTGCGGTCAGGTGACCGGCACGATGTAAGCCCCTCTGACGTGGAGCACATGGACTTTGGCGCTCCTGATCGTAAATAGCACCCGATATCGGCCTACTGTCATCTGGCGAATCTCCTCTACAAACTCGTCATTTTCGGGAGCGAGCGGGAAACCTTTTGGCGCAACCGCGAGTTGACTGAACACCGCGGCTCGTAACTGCCGAGCCCACCTCTTCGCCTGACGCTGGCCCCAGGCGCGGCAACCCCAGTCATATGATCTCCACACGTCAGCCTGCGCGGATTCCTCAAAAATCACAACGCAGCGCTTCATTCGTTCTCGGAGATACCTTTCTCAGCGAACAATTCCCGGAAGAATTCCGCTGCCGGTTTGCCCTTGTTCCGTTTCATGCTCTCCAGGCCCAGCCTGATTCCTTCAATGGCCTCGATTCTGTCTCTTGCCGCCAGTAGTTTCTGGTAGCTCTCCGCGTCCTGGACGACCAACTCCGCTTTGCCGTTCACTGTCAGAATCACCGGCTCTTTTGTCTTCTTCATCTGGCGCATCAGCTTCGCCGTGTCGCGTTTGAATGTGCTGAGACTATGAATATCACGCGTCAGTTTCATCGGGTTGCTCCATTGCTAAATTCGCACTGAATTTCACAAGGCAGAGTCTAGCATATCCCTGTGCTCGCCCCAGTCCGCTACACTCCGGCAGGATGCGCTCCACGTGGTTTGCCGGCTACACGCGAACCTACCTTGAACGCGGCCTGCAGATCGACGCACCCGGGATATCCCCACGCTGCAAACGTACAAGGCCGAGTACGGACGGCAATCCCATGCGCCGTTCTGCTCGATACGGGAGGCCGGGACCGAATGGCTGGCGCCCGGATTTCTGAAGCCCCGCGCCCACGGAGTGACTGGAAAGCCGCTTTCCTGACGCAGCAATTGAAAACTCCCGCTATTCGGCGACTTTTCGGTCTGCAAATCCACGAAAAGGCGAACTTGCGCAAGATGCGTGCTGATTTTCCGTGCGTTTGCGATGGTTCAGAACTTGCTGAAGTGCCGCCGGTATGCGTAATGCGCTTGAAGGCAGGCTGGAGTATCATGCGTTTCAGAGGTCACACCTATGCAGATCGAAGCGCCGAAGAAGCTTTTCACCGTTGACGAGTATTACCGGATGGCGGAAGCCGGAATTCTGGGTCCGGAAGATCGCGTCGAACTCATCGATGGGGAAATCATCGAGATGAGTCCCATCGGAATCCGACATCTTTCATGTGTGAACCGCGCCACCGAGGCGTTCATAACGGCCTTCAAAGGAAGAGCCGTTGTGAGCCCGCAAAATCCGCTTCGCCTCAGCAACTACACGGAGCCTCAGCCCGATTTGGTTTTGCTCAAGCCGCGCGCGGACTACTACGCGGCCAAACATCCGTATGCTGAAGATGCACTGCTCGTGCTGGAAGTTTCCGACACGACGCTGCGCTACGATCGGAATGTGAAACTGCCGCACTATGCCGCGGCGGGAATTCCGGAAGTTTGGATCGAGAATCTCCAGGAAGACCTGCTCCTCGTTTGCCGTGATCCTTCCGGAAACGATTACAAGACCTGCCTCACGCTGCAGCGAGGCGACTCGGTCTCGCTCGCGGTGTTCCCGGA
>CAMAWS010000007.1 GCA_945861845.1 Candidatus Sulfopaludibacter sp. SbA3
CGCAAAAAATGGGGAATGACCGGCCGGACCGGGAATTTCTCAGTTCGCGGCCTTGCCTCCAGCCAGCATTCTTGCTGTCAGGGTGACTCGATCGACTTTCGCTCCTCTAAGGTAGACACTCGAGATACCGCGGTAGGAGTTCATGATGTTGTCGAGAGGATTGGCGTCCAGCACGTTGAAGCTGGCTTCCTTGCCAACGGCGACCGTACCCATTTTGGTCAGTCCGAGGAGCCTGGCATTAATCGACGTCGCCGCAATGATCGCCTCAGCGGAGGTCATTCCGCAGTTCGTGTAGGAATACATCTGCTCGTGGACTCCAAATCCGTCGCCGGTCCCGTCCGTCCCCAAACCGATGATCATGCCGGCGTCGTGGATCTTTTTCAGATTGCGGCAATGGAGCTGGTAGAGCGCGTCGGGCGGGGCGTTGGACGTGGTCCGGCGTTCGAGGTCCGCGCGCATCGCAGCGATCTGGGCGGCCGGCAATGTCTCAGACAATGCGTCGATGTGTTCTCTGGTCGCTCCGGCGCCCGGCATGTTCGGGCCTGACCAAACCCTGGGGTGAGCTTTCACGATGGCCAGGTATTCGTCGTCGACGTCCCTGTCTCGAACCAGGTGGACGAATCCGTCAATGCCCGCTTTCATCAGGTCCTTCGCGTCTTCCAATGCCGACGTCCGGCTCAGATGCGCGAGCGCTTCCATGCCGTTCTTGTGCGCTTCATCGATGATCGCCCGGTACGTCTCCGGCGTGACCTTTGGCACGGTACGGTCACGATCGTCGACCCATATCTTGACGAAGTGGACTTTCCTTTCGTGCAGCTCTCGAACATGCCTGCGTCCCTCTTCCGGATTTGCCGCCCCCCAGGGAATGCCCAGGCGGGCCTCACCCGTCGGACCCGCCATCGGCGTCGCCGCGATGCCTTTGCCCACCGTCAGGAAGCGCGCCGCGTTCGGGATGACTTCGTCGCGGAGTTTATAGGCAAGTTCCTGGTCCTGCTCCAGGCCCATGCTGAGGGTTGCCCCCACGCCGTAGTACGCGTAACGCTGCAGCTGGTCGATCAGGTTCTCCCTGGTATAGTTTGCCTTGGTGTTACTTCCGTCCCGCACGTTGACCAGCCCGGTGTGGTTATGACCGTCGATCAAACTGGGTATCACGGTCTTGCCCGTCAGATCCACGCGCGTGGCGCCCGCAGGCGGCTGGCGCTCGCCCTTCCTGCCAACCCAGGTGAAGGTATCGCCCTCCACCAGGAACGCGGAATTTTCGATTGCCGCATTCCTGTCGCCGATAATGAGCCGCGCGCCTTCAAAAAACATTGCGGGACGCCTGGCCTGTGAAGACACCAGACTCGGCATTAACGCAACGGCCAGCAACAGACAATACGGAACCATTTTTCGCATTGACATGAGTTATACGCTACTGCCCTTGACTTGAAGCCGCGAACAGTTTCTGTCCCGAAGCGGCCAGGGCTACTGATATGGCATTCACGTGATTGCTCTCATCCTTTGCGCGGCAGCCTTCTACCGTGACAATGTCGCCAATCTTCAAGGACTTCCTCGTCCAACCGGCGCGCATCAGGCCATTCGGACTTCCCATTTCGAATCCCCAATTGATGACCTTGCCACTGGAATCGGTGACGTCGAGATAAATCCATACATGAGGATTCATCCATTCGATCTTTGTGACCGCACCCTTCAGGTTGACGGGTTTGTTTGCGTCGTACTCTGCTGCAAAAGAATGATGCGCAGTAGCTGGCGCTGCGGCAGCAAACAGGCTGAAAACGGCAACAAAAAGTGTCAGTTTTCTCATGATTGACTCCATAAGACTAAAGTGGCCTTTATCCTCAGGCCGTAATCTATTGCGCTCTGCCCGGCAAATGTGCGGAATCTTTTTCGTTTTCGATGCAGATGTGTTCGAACACATCGGTGTCCGGAAGAAGCTGCTCGACAAAATTGAACGTGACCGGCCTGGTGAAAACCGCCGGGTCGGTAATCGTCACGGTGACATCCATATGACCGAAATCACGCCGATGGAACCGCTCTTCGACGCGCATGTCTTCGCTATGACCGTGGCCGCGGGCGTCCAGCCAACTGAGATCGTTGAATCCCATGGTGTCGACTACGAGAGTGTCCCCGTCCCACCTGCCAACCGAATACCCCATCCATGCCGGCGACGGGTCGGTGGGGAGTTTTCGACCGTCAGTGAAGACCTGGCGGAAGATGGTCAACACTTCGTACAACATCACGATTTGGCCGGGAGTCTGAATGATCTTGAACGGCTCCGGCAACAGATCGGCATGGGGTACGCCGTCGGGCAGGCAACTCAGGTTGGGGCCGATGACACCAGGCTGAGTGTTCCGGCGCAGAATTTCCGCGCCCTCCGGCGTGAGCGGTTCCTGGCCGCGTGGGAAGTCGGACAGGACGTCGCGGAAATACTTCGAATTTGGCGACTCACCCAATCCGAACAGGCCGCCCGGGGCGCGAGGCTCCGCTTCGACCTGCCAGACTCCCGAAAGATCGGGCTTTCCGTTGACGCGGGGAACCGGCCCCGTCATGTTCACCTTGCCATCGGGAGTGCGAGGCGCTCCCGGGGTCGGTTGGTTCAGCCATTGAGCATTTGCGAACACGCACGCTCCCACGACGGTCATTCCAATCCAGATAAGACGCCTCATTGCGCTACATTAAACCAGAATCGACTCGGCGCAAAGAAATCGCGTGACGTTGATCGAATTCGAAACGTCGTCCAATCTCAAAGTTCGGAGTCTGTCCCCAAATCCCATAATTCGGCCAGCGCCGCTGGAATTCTCAGTTAAGATGATGGCCCCCTGCTTGGGGTTTCAGGAGGCGGTTATGATCAACGGAAAAAGGATTCGGAGAGCGGGCGCGCAAGCGGCTGTCGTCGCTACTGTCTTTACGATATTTGCTTTTAGGGCCGCGGAATGGACCGGGGGTATCGATTCAGGATTTATCGTCTTTGGCCAGACCGGTGAACTTCCCCCGCCGCCGCCTCCTCCGCCTCCGCCGCCACCTCCACCCGCCGTTGTGACGCCGGTGACGAAGGTCATTCCCCAGATTGCCGTCGGCACTTTCGACGAGAACGTCTCGAAGTTCAAGACCGTGATTCAGGTCGTGAATGAGGGCACTACGGCCGCTACGATTTCGGGCAATTTTTATAACACGGATGGAACGGCGTCGGCTCTGGTGTTGAAAACAAACTTGAGTACGCTGCCCACTGTAACCGGCAGCTTCGCCTCCGTCAGTCTCCCTCCGAAAGGCATCCTGGTCATCACTGCGGACACGGCAGTCACGTTCGCGGTGAACTAGGGGAAAATTGTTTCAACGGGTGGGACGGTGTCGGCATCGGCCTATTTCGATCTGACCAGCGGCGATGGCAAGGTGCTTCTCTCGCGTGCCGGCATAGCGGCCAGCGAGCCGGGCATGGCGAAATTCACGATCCCGCGAGTTCGAAATGTGGAAGTGGGGCTGGATATGGGGTTTGCGCTCGTCAATACCGGAGCAACCGCAGCCACGATCGACGCGACATTGAGGAGTGAGGCCGGGGCGGTGCTTGGCACAAAAAGCCTGAGGCTCGCGGCAGGAGGCCATACGGCGGCGTTCGCCAAGGACTTCTTTGCGCTGACCGGCGAGGCCGCAGGAACGAACTATTCGTTCATGGCCTTCGAGTCGGGGTCGGCGCAATTTGCGGCGACCGCGCTCGCCATCGAGGGTGGGTCACTGTCGGGCTTCCCGATCAGCGTTCCCGGATCAACAGGGTCCGCTACCGAGATTTCGGACGGATCGGTCACGACGGTGAAGCTGGTCAATGCCGCTGTGACCGCGGACAAGATAGCGGACGGCGCGGTGGTCAAAAGCATCAATTCTTTGAAAGACGCTGTCACCCTGGCCGCCGGAACGAATGTGACGATCACGCCAAGCGGAAATACGCTGACCATTGCCTCAACGGGCGGTTCAGCAGGGTCGGGTGGAGGTGACACCCGGGATTTAAGAGCGGCTTTCCTGCGTATGTGGGGCGCCGGCCCTGTCCAGGGTGTATTCCCGAGTTTTGACGTGCATTTTACTAGAACTTCAGGTGCTGATATTCTTCCTCGCAGTTTTTTGCCGACTGACTTGGCCTTCGACGGCTCCAGCATCTGGGTCGCCGGTGCGCACGAGGCCGGAAACGGCTTTGTCTATAAGCTGCGGCCCTCCGATGGCGCCGTTCTCGATTTCTTCGCGAGCAGCAACGGCCCTGTTAGCGGGGTCGCCTTCGACGGCGTCAACATCTGGTACGCCCAGAGCGACGGAGGGAGCGGCGAGTTGATTAAGGCGAGCCGTTCAATGGAAGGCCAACTCCAAAGAATTCCCACAGGCGCTGCCCCCTGGGCGGTGGCCTTCGACGGCACCTACATCTGGGTGACCAATAACGGCAGCAACAATGTCAGCAGGGTGCGCGCATCCGACGGCGCCAGGCTCGGGACCTTCCCCACTGGCACGCGCCCCAGGGGGCTGGCCTTTGACGGCACTAACATGTGGGTTGCCAATTACCAAGCGGGCGGCCTCCTCAAGCTGCGCGCATCCGATGGCGCCAATCTCGGTTCCGCCAAAGTGGGCGAGGGCCCTACCGGAGTGGTCTTCGATGGCGCCAACATGTGGGTGACCAATAACGGCAGCAACAGTGTCTCCAAGGTGCGCACATCCGATAGCGCCACTATCGGCACTTTCGCCACCGGTTCTGGCCCTACAGGGATCGCCTTCGACGGTTTCAACATTTGGGTCACCAATAGCAGCGACAACACCGTCACCCAGCTCCGCGCCTCCGACGGCGCCAATCGCGGTACCTTCGCCACCGGTTCTGGCCCTGCCGGGGTGGCCTTCGACGGCGCCAACATCTGGGTAGCCAATAAAAGCGGCGGCAGCCTCACCAAGTACTAACCCTGGTTTCATTCGGATCGGCCGCTTGATTCCAGTGACGTTGACCGGGTAATTCGGTCAACGTCACTGGAATTCTACTGCCATGCCGAGTAGATGGGCTTGCCGATCAGTGTGGCGGGATTGGCGCCCGCGCGCGGACGGAACTTCTGGAAGCGCCCGGCGTCCACTTCAGCGACGTAAAGGTTTCCTTCCTGATCCGTGCTCATGCCATGCACGCCCCAGAGTGTGCCGGGAAAATCGCCGACGGTTCCCCACGAGTAGAGCAGGTGCCCATCGAGGTCGTACTTCAGCATCTTGTGGGTATTGCGATCGAAGGTCACCAGGTTCCGATCCGCGCCGATCTGGACGAAGTGAAGGCTTGAGGGACTGACGGCGATCTTCCACTCGGAGAGGTACTTTCCGTTCTCGTCGAAGATCTGGACGCGATGGTTCTCGCGATCATTGACAAACACGCGCCGTGTCTCGACGTCGACGGCCACGCCATGCACATTGTTCATGTACCCGGGCCGCGTTTCCTTCCCTCGTTCGCCGGCCATGCCGAAGTCCAGCAGGAACTTGCCATCCACATCGAACTTCGCAACGCGCGTGCCGTTATACCCGTCGGCCACGTAGAAGCTGCCGTCGGGGAGCCATGCGATGAACGTCGGCCGGTTGAAATGTGTCGCATCGGCGCCTGGCACGTCGGGCGTCCCGAGCGTCTGCACCAACTGCTTGCCGTCATTCGTGAACTTGTAGATCGCGTGCGTGTGGTCATCAACAACCCAGACGTGCTTCTCGGCGTCGTACGGGCTGATGTAGACGGAGTGCGGGCGCTTGAACAGCTTGTCCCACTGCTTCCACTCTTCAATAATCTTCCCCTGCGCGTCGACAACAATAAGGCAGTGTTCCCAGCGGGCGTCTACGCCGAGCTCGCGGTAGGGCGCCTCGGAGCCTCTCCAGATATCCATTCCTTTCGCGGGGTCCTGTCCCGTTCCTCCGGCGCCCGGCGGCGTTGCGGCGTTGGCGTTGCGCCACGGCAGCCCGTTGATGGGAAACTGCACGTTCGGGCCGATGCCGGGCATCAGTCTCGATTGCGGACGAGGGATGCTTGGCAACTCGCCACCGCCGAGCAGGAACACGCGATTCGGGCTCTCGGCGAAGACTCCCCTGGCCCCTCCATATGTCCACTTCTCGTGGCCGGGCAGAGTGCTGAGATCTTGCGGCCACCCCTCAACCACTTCGTACGGGCCGGAGATGTCCTCTGCCCCTATGGATTCCGACACGGCGCTAAACGAAGCGCCAGTTGTCGCTCTTTCAGTTTCCGCCGGCGGGCCCATCAGCCGGTTGCCTAACGGAATTCCGGCGGCCAGGCCCACCACCAACGCCAACACAACATTCACAGTTTTGCTCATCGCATTCCTCCGCGTCAGCAAGCCCAATAGGGCGCAGCCATCAAGTTTTTTGACAAAGACGATGCCGCAGATACTACCGAAATCTCGATTCGGCATCCAGATTTCATTAACCGGGGCGGTGGTTGTTGATCAGTGTGGGATCAATTCAAGGAGGGTGGACACGAACGGGCGTGTCAGGTCTTGAGGCTGATTCGAGTCCACTCGACTTCCATCCGGATCAGCTTTTCGCTGAGCAATCGCTGCGCGGCCTCTTCCGGATCGACAAACTCGAAGCCAACCAGACGTCCAGTAACCCTGCAGATCTTCGATGGGACATCAAACAGCTTGTTCCGGTAGTTAAGCGTGAGCGTACATGGGCTTCCTACTTCAAAGGCGACGTCATGGTCGAAGAGGAAGAGGTATACCAGGGTGCCGCCTTCGCTAAGGTCCAGCATCTTGCCGAGCCCCTGCTGCTGGCCAATCCGAATAACAACGGCTTCCTCGTCGTTCACAACCGGTATGACGCGCTCAGAGCGGCGCTTGGTTTCGTCAGCCATTTGCAATTGTGTGAGCATTCAGTAAATTCATCGGCAACCTGCTTCCGGGACTTTAGCTTATCCCGGCGGCCAACTGAACATGCGTCCGCCGAGGACGTGCAGGTGAACATGGTATACCGACTGCCCCGCCCCGGCATTCACATTAAATACGGCCCGGTAGCCAATTTCATGTATGCCGAATTGTACTGCCAGGTCCCGGGCGACCTGAAGAATGTGGCCGGCCAGGGAGCCGTCGTCCGCCGCAAGGTCGTTCAGCGTCGGAATATGTTTCCTGGGCACAACCAGGAAATGTATGGGGGCCTGTGGCCGAATATCCTTGAACGCAACCACCTGTTCGTCCTCGTGTACGAGCTCCGCCGGCTGGTCGCCCCGGATAATCCTGCAGAAAAGGCATGACTGCATGTCTGTAATCTAACTCATTTTGTGATAGAAGACTCCAATGCCGATCGACCAGCAGCTCCTTTCCGAAATTGAGCTTTTCTGCAACAACGATGAAGAAGACAAGAAGGCTATTGCCAGCGTCGTCGAGCGGGTGCAGCTGAGGGCTGGCGAAATACTCTTTGAAAAGGGAGACCCGGGGGATTCGCTCTACATTGTGCGGTCAGGAAAAATCGAACTGTTCATCCGTGACGCGCCTGGAGAAAAAATCGTTCTTACGGTTGCCGAAGAAAACGATCTGTTCGGAGAGCTGGCAATGCTCGACAAGGGTGCCAGGACGGCGACCGCCGTGGCGATCGAAGACAGCGAAGTTATCGGCCTTGACCGGGACAAACTCCTGCTGCTGTTCCAGAGAAAGCCCGATGCCGCACTGGACATGATCGGCGCGATGGGAGGCATGATCCGGAAAGCCGATGACATCCTGCGCACCCGGGTCTCGCGGAACGTCAATGAAGAGGTCGAAGAGCGGTTGACTGCGCTGGAGCGAATCGCAGACTGGATAGCATGGTTCAGCGGAAGCTTGTATTTCCTCGCGGTGAACACGGCCTGGTTTGTGGCATGGATAACGATCAACACGTTCGATGTGGGATTTCAGCGCTTCGATCCCTACCCCTACGGACTGCTCACAATGATCGTTTCGCTGGAAGCGATCTTCCTCTCGATCTTCGTCCTCATCAGCCAGAACCGGCAGGCGGAAAAGGATCGCATCCGTTCGAACGTGGAGTATGCCGTGAACGTAAAGGCCGAGCTCGAAATCGCCCACCTTCACGACAAGACGGACCGCCTCCAGGAGAAAATCCTCGAACAGTTCGCACGCCTCGGGGAATTCCGGCGACGCACCCCGAATTCCTGAACTGCGGAATTCGGGTAGTGGGTCACTTTGAAACTTCGCGCATCGCAATCCCTTCTTGGTTTGCAGCACAAAAGCCGCGGAGCGGCGAAACAGTGTAGCCACGGGCGTGAGCCCGTGGATTCAGACAGCACGTTATTCCCAGCCCCAACGGGGCGGCACAACAGCAAGTATCGCGTTATGCCGCACCTACAGTGCTGTTCGATCGTTCATTCGACCACGGGCTGACGCCCGTGGCTAAGTTCTTTCGCCGCTCCGCGGCTAATTACGAAATTTCAAAGTGACCCACTTTCGGAATTCGGGGGTGCGTCCCCGGAATTCCCCCTTTGTGTTAGCATCCTCACATGCGCGCATGGGCCGTTTTCTTACTACTGCTGGCAGGTTGTACAGGCTCGCCGGACAAGACGACTCTCATCGTCTATTCCCCTCACGGCAAAGAGCTGTTGACGGAATCCGAGAAGGGCTTCGAGGCCCAGAATCCGAACATTGACGTCCGATGGCTCGACATGGGATCGCAGGATGCACTGGACCGAGTCCGTTCGGAAAAGGCAAATCCTCAGGCAGATATCTGGTGGGGCGCACCATCCACCATGTTCTCGCAGGCCGAAAAGGAAGGGCTGCTCGACGCGTACAAGCCCACATGGTCTGACAAGATCGAAAGCGACGCCAAGAGCCCAAACGATTCCTGGTACGGAACTTTCCAGACGCCCGAGGTCATTGCCTATAACACCGCGGCGATTTCCCGCGAAGAAGCGCCACAGGACTGGGACGAACTCCTGGACCCGAAGTGGAAGAACAAGATCATTATTCGCGACCCGCTGCCGTCGGGCGGGATGCGGGCAATCTACAGCGCGATGATTCTTCGCGCCATGCCGGCCGACGGCAGCTTCGAGCCGGGCTATATGTGGCTGCGCCGGCTGGACGCCAATACGAAAGAGTACGTGATCAATCTAACGATCCTGATACAGAAAATCGCCCGCCAGGAGGCATTGCTCACGTTGTGGAACATGCCTGATATTGAACTCCAGAAAACACAATACGGGTTCCCCGTCGATTACATCATTCCGCGAAGCGGCACGCCGGTGCTGACCGACGCCATTGCAATCGTGAAAGGCACCAGGCACCGCGCCGAGGCCGAAGCGTTTTACGAATTCGTCAACAGCGAAGACAGCCTTGTTTCCTCCGCCACCAAGTTTTACCGGATACCCAGCCGCAATGACATTCCGAAAGACCGGCTTCCCGAGTGGATGCAAAACCTCAACATCCCCAAGATGGACATGAAATGGGACCTCGTCGAAGCGAAATCGCAGGAGTGGATGGAACACTGGGACAGCTACATCCGGGGTGCCGGTGCCACACCTTGAACTCTCGCACCTAACCAAGCAATTCGGAACAGTCAGGGCGGTCCACGACCTGAATCTTCACGTCGACCGGGGCGAAGTTCTCTCGATCCTGGGCCCGAGCGGCTGCGGCAAGACAACCACCCTGCGCATGATTGCGGGCCTCGAAATTCCAACCTCCGGGTCGATTCTTGCCAACCAGCGCGACATTACGCGTCTTCCGGCGCGCCAGCGGAATATCGGAATGGTATTTCAGAACTACGCGCTATTCCCTCACCTGGACGTTTTCGAAAACATCGCATTCGGGCTACGAACCCGGAAGCTGGCCCAACCTGCCGTCGAAGCGCGGGTCGCAAAGGCGCTGAAGAGCGTACGGCTGGAGGGATTCGGACGACGTTCCGTTCATCAACTCAGTGGCGGCCAGCAGCAGCGTGTGGCATTGGCGCGCGCACTGGCAATCGAGCCCGAAGTGCTGTTGCTCGACGAACCCCTCAGCAATCTCGATCCGTCACTGCGAGAAGACCTGCGCGATCAGATTCGCGACGTCGTGCGCGAATTCCAGGTGACAACGGTTTTTGTCACCCACGATCAGCAGGAAGCCCTTTCGCTGGCCGACCGCATCGCCGTCATGCAGGCCGGCGTCTGCCGCCAGGTCGGCAAACCCGGCGAGGTTTATAACAAGCCTTCGGATGCTTTCGTGGCGCGCTTTATGGGGAAGGCGAACCTCATGCCCGCGGAGAACGGATTGCTCTTCGTACGGCCCGAAAACGTCCTTGTCCGGGAAGCCCGGGAAGCATCAGGTGGAACCTCAGACCGCGCATTTTCCGCCACGGTTACAAAGACTGTTTTCGAAGGGGCGATGGTCACTTACACCCTGGACGGCAACGGCACCACGCTCACTGCGCGCCATTTCCATAGCGGGAAACGGGTCTTCCAGCCCGGCGAGACCGTGCAGGTGGAGATTCCGCCGGACCAAACCCACGTGATCCCGATCTCCGAGGAATGAGCAACGTGATGCGTTATCGTATTTCTGAAACCTGGAAACGCCAGTGATCGCGCTCATCATCTTCATTGTCCTGATCGTCGGCGTCCTTTATCCCAACGCCTACACGTTCATTGGCAGCTTCTTCCCGGACGGCGGGTTCTCGGCGGGCGCCTATGTCCGTTTCTTCTCCACTCCATCCGGCCGCGAGGCATTAACCAACAGCATCACGATATCGTTTGCCACCGTTATCCTTTCTGCGGCAATTGGAGTCCCTCTGGCATTCGTATTTCATCGATTCGACTTTCCCGGCCGGCGCGTTCTGCGCGCAATTGCATCGGCGCCTGTCCTGCTACCGCCTCTGGTCGGCGTCATTTCTTTTCTTTTCCTCTACGGCGAGAGCGGCATTGTCAGCCGCACAATTCAAAACACTCTTGGCCTGGCGGAGCCCTGGCCGAATCTCAGGGGAATTTGGGCCATTCTCATCGTTCATGCCTACACGATGTACGTGTACTTCTTCATGTTCACGTCGGCCGGCCTGGAGCGGCTGGATGGCGCGATGGAGGAAGCGGCCGAAACGCTGGGCGCATCGTGGATCGCAAAGCTCACGAGGGTAACATTACCGCTGCTGGTTCCATCGATGGTCGGCGCTGCCCTTGTGACGTTCATGTCCTCGATGGCGAGCTTCAGCGCCCCCTATATATTCGGCGGAGGGGTCCGTGTGCTGTCGGTCGAAATCTTCAATTCGAAGTTGAACGGGAACACGCCCATGGCACTTGTCGAAACGGTTCTGCTGGCGTCGTCGTCCCTGGCAGTACTTTTCCTGCTCAGGTGGTACGAAGGCCGGCACAAGTACAGCTCGGTCGGAAAGGGCGTGGCCGCTCAGCGAGTGCCGATCACTTCAGGACTCGCCAAAGCTGTGGCCGGAGTCATCGGCGCAGGTGTCGTACTGTTGTTGATTCTCCCGCACCTCATGGTTCTTCTCATGAGCTTCGTAAAGGACGGGACCTGGACAACCCAGCTGTTGCCGCCGGTATATACATCCGAAAATTATCTAAAGGTTTTCACCGATCCGACGTTCCTGGAGCCCATTCAAAACAGCCTGTGGATGGCCGGCGTCGCGACAGGAGCAAATCTTGCCTGGGGGCTGATGGCGACCGTCTGGCTTCGCCGAACGCGGGGACCCTTGCGGCGATTTGCGGACATCTTGATTGTCATTCCGTGGGCGCTGCCGGGAACCGTTGTGGCTCTCGCGATGCTGGAGTCGTTCTCACGCGTGCTCGCCGGCACGGTTGCGCTGCTCCCGATTGTCTACTTCGTCCGCAATATCCCGCTGGTCGTGCGAGCCATCGATGCGAGCTTCGCGCAGATGGATCCGGCTGTTGAGGAAGCTGCAGCGACGCTCGGCGCAGGGACGATGTACACAATCCGGCGCGTCGTGCTGCCGCTGGTTCTGCCAGGGGCCCTGGCCGGAAGCCTTTTGGCGTTCATCACCGCGCTCGGAGACTTTGTTTCGTCGATTATCGTTTACGTGTATTCGAACCGGCCGATCTCGATCGAGATTCTCTCCCAGTTGCGTATTTCCAATCTCGGAACGGCATCGGCTTACGCGGTCCTGCTCGTTGTCTTGATCGCCATTACCCTGCTCGCCGCTGAACGGGTACGGGCGCCAGGCCGAGATCCGCTGGTGCAGTAGGCAACGCTTCGCGGCACCCTCTTTCAGGAGGAAGAATTTTGAAATTGGACGAATCCTGCATCTCAAATCCGAAATCCGAAATCTTCAATTGGACTGGTGATCCCCATGCGGTTCAATCTGATATTTCGGGATTTCGGATTTGAGATGCAGGATTCGTCCAATTTCAAAATCTTGTCTTACTGCGGGGCTCTTATAGCGTAGGTGTAAAGCTTTTCCGGCGGGGTAATTCGGCCAGCGGCCGCGAGGTCGGCAGCAACGCTGTTTGCGATAGCGTTGTAATACCAGGCAAAAAACTCAGCGAACGCCGTGTAATTCCCAGACCGCGTCAGGGTGCCCAACCTGAGGAACTCGCTACGGCGGGTCTTGAAGAACGGCAGGAGTTTGTCGCGCGAAAGCAGGCTCATGAAGACCCGGTACTTGCGGGCATCGTCGTCGTCATAGACGGTCGCCTTGCCCCGGAGATCTCCCAGGTTCAACCTTTCTTCAGCAAGGGAAGTTCCGACTGTCACGATTCTGTAGCCGTCCGACTCGCGAAATTCGCGGCGGACCTGCGCAGCGACCGCAGGATTGCTCTCCACGAGCCACGCGTAAAACCGGTCGTTTTTGAGCCGGGTTGGCGGCGGCGGCATCAGCGTCTTGTCTTCGTAAAACGCATCCATCATCGCGCCAAGCAGAAGGCCGGAAACCACGGCCTCGTACATCACCTGCCCCTTTGGCGCAGTCTTTGACCCATCGAGTGTCATGACTGCGTTCTCGATTTCACTCCATTGACCGCCGATCAATTTCAGGAATTCGTCCGCGTGGCGTTGGAGGCTGTCTTTAAGGCGATCGAAATCCGGATCTCGAATGACGACCATGAATGGACGCTGGTCAAATTCGCTCCGGGCTCGAGTGAGGCGCAGTTCGTCCAGTTCATCCGCCACTTTGGAGAGGTCGGGAACAGAAACCTTGAAGGTCCTGGACAACTTGTCGAGATCCCATCCTTCGTGGAAACCGACGGTGATCAGACGCGCCTGCTCCATGTTCATCAAATCCACGGCGGCACGCGACCACGGATACATGCCGAACTGGAAATCGGCATGAACCTGGGGTTTCTCGACCTTCTTTTGCGCGCTCGCGCCCGGCGCAAGAAAAGCCCAGGAGAGAACCAGGAATCCAAAGAGGCTTGTTTTGTTCACCACAGGAATTTTAACCCAAACTGGACAATTCGTGGAGACCGGGCCACGAAGAGAGCGCCGAAATCGGAGGAGTCGACGAAGTTCTGCATTGAGGGCGGGGCGACAAAGTTCGGGTGGTTCAACACATTGTATGCATCGGCACGAAGCTGAAGGCGAGCCACATCGGAAAGCCTGAAGCTCCGGGTCAAGGCCACATCGAGGCTCCAGATGCCGGGGCCGATAATGACGTTGCGCCCGCTGTTACCGAATCGTGTGCCGTCGGGAATTCGAAACGCGGAAGGATCAAAGAAGCGGTCCGGCGTGGGACTGGATACATTCGGATTCCCGACGAGGTCGGGGCGGTTGACGATCGGGCTGCCGGTGCCGGAAACATCCGCTCCCGTCACAGCCGACAGCGGCGTCCCGGACTGCTTCGTTCCAATGGCCTGAATCTGCCACCCACGGAGAACCGCGAGGTCCGGAAGGTTGTATGTCGTCGAAAAACCAAGCCGATGTTTTGCGTGAAAATCGCTGAGTCCTCGCTCTGCACCCAGATCGTGGGAGTTCTGCGGAAGCATGCTGATCAGCGTCGCATCATCTATGGATCTCGAAAAACGGTATGACGCCGCAAAACCAAGCCCCGCGCGAAACCGCCTCACAATCCGCGCTTCGCCTCCATGCGCTATTGATGACGCGCTGGTTTCGAACTGGAAAATGTTGCGGAATTGCGGGAACGGCCGGCGGTCGTTAATGCCGGCCAGGGGTCCTGGCGACGGCTGGTTCAAATTCAGCTGGCGCCTCAGCCTTCCACCTTTTTGACCCAGATATGAAAACTCGATCACGATATCTCCGGGCAGCGGCTTCTGCACCGACAGGCTCCACTGATGCACGTACGGATTGGGCAATTGCCGGGACGATGAAAACAGGCTCGGACGCGTATCCACACCCGCGCGTTCAAAGGCGGTGTCGAAATAAAAAGCGGGAAGAACGGGACCGTTATCCTGTACGTCGAAACGAACGAATGGAGGATTCAATCCCAGCAGAAAAAGACTGTCGCCAACCGTCAGCGTGTCGTAGAACAGGCCCGCGCCCGCACGCACGAGCAAATCGCCAAACGGCCTCCAGGACAGGCCGGCGCGCGGCCCCCAGTTGTTGCGATCGGGACCGTAAAGATGGTCCGGGGACTGCACAAGCTGCCCGGTAGAGGAATCAAAGTTCGATGCCATGCCGTGCGCCTCGGTAAAAGGAGACTGGTAGTCGTACCGTATTCCGGCATTTACCGAAAGCCGCGGCAGCAGCGAATGGTCGTGCTGTATATAAAAGCTCCCCATCCATGTCCGGAACTCTCGCGCAGTATCGCCTTCGATGCGCAACGCGTTGCTGGGGACTCCGAGCAGCAGATTCGCAAACGGGTGTCCGGAAAACATTCCCCCGGTAAACTGGAACTGGCCGCGGCCATACAAATCAAGGGAAGCGTGAAACGGAAAGTACCGGACAGTTCCGCCGAACTTCGTGACTGATGCGCCGCCTTGCCGGGAAAGATCATTAACAATTTCAAAGCTTTGGTTTCGCCGGGCCTGCGGCAAGTTCGGGGCGTGGCCAAGGTTCGAAAGACCGGTAACCAGAACAGCCGGAAATGCAGTGTTGCCGATGATGGTGCGCGGCTGCTCCAGGACGTTCACCGAAAGGCGAACCTGGTGCACGAATTCCGGGGAAAAGATGTACGTATTGTGGAGCCGGAAGGAATGTGTCTGCAGCTCATCGCGAACTCCAAAAGACGGGAGATTCGAAATACCACTGAGCAGGTTGAACGGATCCTCTGTTGTATCGCGATCAAACTGATATTCCAGAAACACTTCATCGGCCGACGCAAGTCGATGGTCAACGCGAAAGCCAAATGCATCGGCGGCGGTTGAGAGTTTTCCGACGGCGCGGTAGTTCGGAGTGGCGGGGTCGGCGGAACCGGCGACGTTAGGCGCCGGATATAGCCGGGCCATGGCCAATCCCGCCGGATAAAGGCGCTCCACGGGAATGCGGTTGCCGGGGAACTCAAGTCCTGTCTCGGGATCCAGCAGTGGCGCAACCAGAGATGAAAAGTCCCCCCGAAGCCAGGCCGGTTCCGGCACTCGCGCGGCACGGGTGATCGACTGCCTGATGCGCAGACCCCAATATTGCGCGTGAATGTAGGTTCCGTCTCTCGCCCGGCCGCCCAAATCGGTTCCAAAGAAGTGGTATTTGAAAGGCGGTATCGGCTGGTCCGGAGGATCAAAGTAATTCCGCGCATTGAGCCCATCGTTGCGATGGAAGTAGTGCAGGTCGCCATGGAAACCGTCCTGGCCCGGAGGCAGAGCGTCGTCGACGGTTGTGGTATCGCCAAGTTCCGCTGAAAACTCGGGCGCCCCGCCCGTTGCCGCGGCCAATGATGAACTGGTAAACACGTTGCCGGAAGCAGCCGCCCATTGTTGACCGGAACCCTCGGCAATTCCGCTCACATTGACTCCGCCGCGCAACCCAAACAACCTGTCGAACCTGGGGAGGCCTTCTCGCGCAGCCGGCTCCGCGCTCCCCTGCGCGTTGAGGACTTCATCGAGCTGAAGATCGATCTGTTCCAGGTCATTCGAATCGCCAGCGAGAAGTGGAATATCGAACTCGTATACGGCGTCACTCTCGGCGAGCTGGACGCTGTTGGTTCGCACACTGCGGTAACCAGGCTGGCGAATTTCGATGTAAAACCGGCCGGAAATTTCCAGCCGGAAGGCGCCGCGCACATCAGCCACAGCGGTGATGACACGGCCATCATCCGTCATCACGTGGACCTGGGCGCGCGGTACCGGCATCCCGCTGGAATCGGTGACGCGGCCTGTGAGAGTCGGGACTAATGCGAGAACAAGAGAGAGCGCGAGACCAAGCATAGGTTAGAGAGACATCTTAGTTTGATGGCGCTGTCACACCATTACCGCCTTGGCCGTAAGGATATTATCGATTGCCCGAACCTTCTCGATTACCTCATTGGGAACGGGGTTATCCACGAGAACAAGGGCCAGCGCCTTCCCGCCGAGACATTCCCGGCCGAGATGCATTCCGGCGATATTCACATCGGACTGTCCCAGGATCGTGCCGATCTTTCCAATAACGCCCGGCTTGTCGTTGTTTGTGAAATAGATCATGGCGCCGCGGGGAACAACCTCGAGTGCATAGCCGTCCACGTTGACGATCCGGGGAACCTTGTCGATAAACACAGTCCCTGATCCCCGGTGGAGATCCGTGTCGGTCTTCAGTTCGATCGTGAGGAGATTTGTATAATTTTCGGGCGCAGGAACCCTGGTCTCTTCGACCTTGATGCCGCGGAGGGCCACCAGGTGCATTGCATTGACGAGGTTCACGCCCGACTGCAACACCGGCGCCAAAAAACGGCGCATGATGACCGACGTCAGGTAGCTGAGATTCATTTCAGAAATCTCGCCCGAATAACGGATCGCCACGCTTTGCATGCGCCCGTCGGAAATCTGGCTTATGAAGCCGGCCAACCTTGCGGCCAGGTCGACGAAGTGCTGATAGCCTTCCACCTGCCCGGCTTCCAACTGCGGGAAATTCAGGGCGCCGCTCACAACATTCCTGACCAGGTAATCGGAGACCTGGCGGCAGATGTCCTCAGAGACCTTGCGCTGGGCTTCGACCGTCGACGCCCCCAGGTGCGGCGTTGCGATGAAATTATCCAGCTTGAGCAATGGCGATTCCGTATTGGGTTCGATCTCGAAAACGTCGAAGGCCGCTCCTGCAACTTTTCCGCTTTTCAGGGCGTCGTACAAATCCTGTTCGTTAATGATCCCCCCACGCGCGCAATTCAAGAGTCGAACACCATCCTTCATTTTCGCGATTGCAGCCTTGTTGATCAAACCCCGCGTTGCGTCCGTAAGAGGCGAGTGGACGGTGATGAAGTCCGCACGTTCCATGATCTGACCGAGGTCAACCAGCGTCAGCCCGGTTGATAGCTGCGCGTCGGGACTGATGTACGGATCATAGGCAATGACGTTCATTCCCATGGCCTGGCACTTTCGAGCGACTTCACTGCCGATTCGGCCCAGGCCTACCACGCCAAGCGTCTTGCCGGTCAGCTCCACACCCTTGAACTTGCTCTTCTCCCATTTGCCGTGTCGCAGGGACTCCACCGCCTGGGGAATGTTTCTCGCCATGGCAAACAACATGGCGATCGTGTGTTCGGCCGTCGTGGTCGTAGAGCCACCTGGCGAATTCATCACGAGGATTCCGTATTCGGTGGCGGCGTCAATGTCGACATTGTCGACGCCTACGCCTGCCCGCCCGACCACCTTCAGTAGTTTCGCCTTCGATAACACTTCGCGGTCGATGGTCGTACCGCTGCGGACGATAATTCCGTCCGCTTCGGGAACAAGATCGAGCAATAGTTCGCGCGAAATCTTGTCGTGGACGATTGGAGTGATGGAGTTTGTGCGCTGGATTACTTTGAGACCAGCAGGATCGATTCCGTCGAGTAAGAGGACTTTAAATGATGACATTACATTCTTTTATGGCTGCGCCCTATGGGGCTTGCATTCGCAGCCGCTCATGTAGTTGTTATAAGCCGCGAATGACGCGAATTTCTAAAGGTTGTCCACAAAGGTCTTGATACGTTCCAATGCGGATTCGATGTTGGATAAAGAATTAGCAAATGAAAACCGAAGGTATCCTTCGCCGTAATCCCCGAAAGCCGTTCCGGGTAAACATGCGACGCCTACCTCGGTGAGCAGCCGATCTGCAACTTCCTTGCTGGACAGGCCAAGCCCGCTCACATTCGGGAAGAGGTAGAACGCGCCCGCCGGC
>CAMAWS010000008.1 GCA_945861845.1 Candidatus Sulfopaludibacter sp. SbA3
ATCGGGAGTTGGAATCCCAGGCAATGGAAAAGCTCGAGATCGGTGAAGATTTCGACAGCCTCTATATCATAGGTAAAAATGCTTTCGAACGAGGCGATTATGCGCGGGCCGATGAGTACTTTGAGCGTGCAGAAACACTCCGAGGAGACATCAAGCTTCTGTACTTCAATCACGGCTATGCGCTGGCGACGCTGAACCTGAAGGATCGGGCGATCGAAAAATATATTCAGGCCATCCGCATCGATCCAATTTTTATAGAGGCCCATCACAATGTGGGACTGATCTATTACGAAAGGGGAGAGTACGCTACCGCTGCCGACAATTTTGCCGAAGTGCTTCGCCTGGATCCCAACCACATCAGCTCAAATCTTTATCTGGCAAGAATCTATTTGAAGCAGGGCAATAAGGTTCTCGCCAGGAATCACGTTTCCACAGTGTTGGGTGTGGCTCCCGGCAACCCACAAGCGCTGCAGCTTCAGCAGCAAATCGGACTATGAAGAAGCAAAAAAGTCATCCAGGCGCCAAAGCCACAGCCACGCTGCCGCGGCGGTGGCTCGCCCTTGGCTTGCTGCTCTGTCTTACCCTGGTGGCCTACTGGAATTCTTTCGACGTTCCGTTGGTCTTCGACGACCTTGCGACTATTCAGCAGAATTCCGGGGTTCGGTTTGGAGAATTCAACTGGAATCCGCTGACCGGACGAACCATCCTTTATCTACTGTTCACGGCGAATTACATCTGGGCCGGCCAGGATGTTTGGAGCTATCACCTCATCAACTTCATCCTTCATTTTCTAAACGGCGTTCTGATCTTTTTAATCGCTGAGCGAACCTTCCAGCGTCTTGGGTTGGCTGCGATCCGGATGACTGCGTATGCCGCTCTGGCGGCCGGGCTATTCCTGGTTCATCCCATACAGACAGAATCGGTTACCTACATTTCGAGCCGTTCCGAGTTGTTGTCCACATTCTTTTACCTGATCGGCGTCTTCCTGTTTGTTTTCTGGCCCGAACAGAAGATCGGGTTCTTATTTAGCTGGGTCGTCGCCGTGCCGTTCTTCTTGGGCATTGGAAGCAAGGAGACCGCCATTACGCTTCCAGCGTCTCTTCTCTTGTACGATTTCGTTTTCTTGGCTGAGGGAAGACTGCGGACCGTATTCGCGAGATGGCGGTTCTATATCACTTTTATTGTTGGTGGCGCGGGAGTCATCTATTTGTTCCTGACGGGACCACTCCGCCAATCCATAGGGGGCGGAGCACCTGGTAACCTTTCGTCGCCTGCATATTTTCTTACCCAACTCCGTGTCATCGTTCGCTATATCCAGCTGCTCTTTTTGCCGGTCGGCTTGAACTTGGATTACGATTTTCGGCCATCCGTGGGATTCGAACCAGCCGTCATTGCCTCTTTCCTGTTTCTGTGCGGGATCGTTGTTCTGGGCTGGTTTCTCCGCCGCCGGGCGCCAGTATTCACCTTCTCGATCTTCTGGTTTTTCATAACGCTGTCGCCGACCTCCAGCATTGTTCCGATCCTGGACGTGATCTTCGAACACCGCCTCTACTTGCCACTCGCGGGCGTTTGCCTGTCATTTCCACTGTTGGTTGAAATGGTCTACACAAGGTTGCGGACAAGAATGACTTTGCCCGGAAGTCCCGCTTTCTGTTCCGGACTGTTGCTGAGTGGCCTAGCCGTTGGAACCATATCCCGAAATCAGATATGGCGGGATGAGGTCCGGCTGTTTACGGACGTCGTGTCGAAATCACCGCATAAGGAGCGGCCATATAATGCGCTCTCATGGGCTTATTTCAAGCGGAACGATTATGCGAGCACGGTCGCGATACTTCAGAAAGCCCTGGAAATGGTTCCGGACAAATACGTCGATTTTTCCGAGACGCTTGCCAACGTGTACCTGAAGGCAGGGAAATATGATGAGGCCGTGGACCTATTCACGGAGACGACCAGGCGATTCGAAGGCCAGCGGGCAGCGCTCGCGTATAACAATCTTGGAAACGCTTACATGTACAAATGGAACGCACTTCAATCTCAGGCGTCGCAAATGTCCCCGGATGCATTTGCGGCCGCTACCGAATCCGTGCTTGCACCCGCCGCTGAGGCATTTTCGAAAGGCCTGGAAATCCTGCCTGACCTGGCCCCGACCCTGGACGCTTTCATTAATGTCACATACAGCAGAGGTAAGGTTGCCGAAATCGAGGCCAAGGCTATCGAGGAACTGAAGCATAAGGAAGATTTCAACAATCTGTATGTCGTTGGGAAGAGCGCGTTTCTGACCGGTAACTGGGCTCGGGCAAACGAATACTTTGAACGGGCAGAAAAGCTCCGAACCGACGTCAAGATTCTTTACTTCAATCACGGGTATGCTCTCGCCGCTCTGGGCATGGATGACCAATCAATTGAGAACTACCTCCGTGCCATCAGGATTGACCCAATATTCTATGAAGCGCATAACAACCTCGGACTGATCTACATGCGCAGGAACGAGTATGCCAGGGCGAGTGAACACTTCGAAGAGGTGGTGAGGTTCGAACCCAAACATTTCAATGCGAATTTCAATCTGGCGAAAATCAGCAAGTCGCAGGGAAGAACCGCAATAGCCCGCAGCTATTTGCAAAGCGCGTTGGAAGGATCGCCGGGAAATCCGGATGCCGTCTCTATGATGAAAGAATTGGGACTATAGTCACGCAGGAAGACAACGGAACAATCATGGCAAAAATACTAATTACTGGAGCAATGGGAACGCTTGGCCGGCCTCTCGCCCGAGAACTCGAAGCGAGGGGGCATGAAGTCTGGGGAATGGATCTTCAACATCAAGCGGAGCAGAAATACTATCGTGCAGATGTCGCCAATTTCAGGCAACTTGAACGTGTGTTCGAGCAGGATTACGACTTCGTATACCACCTTGCCGCGGAATTCGGGCGGATCAATGGCGAAGAGTACTACGACACACTATGGACGACGAATGTCATCGGTACGCGGAATATTCTCGAGGTCCAGAAGCGGAAGAAGTTCAAGTTGATCTTCGCCTCTTCTTCGGAGATCTATGGTGACAAGCATCACCAGATCCTGTCCGAGGACATTCCTCTGAACCACTCCATTATTCAGCACAACGATTACGCCGTTACGAAGTGGGTGAACGAGATTCAGATCATGAATTTCGAGAAACGATTCGGCAATCCCGTAGTTCGGCTGAGATTCTTCAATGCGTACGGGCCCGGCGAGTACTACCACAATTATCGAAGCGTCGTTTGCTTGTTCGCATACCGCGCCCTGCTCCGCATTCCGTACGACGTTTATCTCGGATACCACCGCGTCTTCATGTACATCGACGACTTCATTCCCACCCTTGCAAATGTTGCCGGTAATTTTGTTCCAGGCGAGGTCTATAACATCGGCGGCGAAGAGTTCAGGAGCGTAAAGGAACTTAGCGACCTCATTTTGCGCAATCTTGGAATGGACGACTCCATAGTGAACTACCTTCCGGAGGACAAACACAACGTCCTGAACAAGAAGCCCGATATTGAAAAAGCGCGCAAGGCATTTGGGCATAGCCCGACAATTACGCTCGAGCAGGGCGTGCCGCTGACCATGGAATGGATGAAGAAGGTGTATGCCGAGAGCATCGCCAAAGCTGCCGCCGGAGCTCCTGTCGGACGCTAGCTCCGATGAGCGGCTGCGAATGCAAGCCCGACAGGGCGCAGCCATCAGGAAAATGAAAATACTCGTTGTCCATGAAGTCAACTACCTGAAGAAGATCATTTATGAGTACCAGATTCTTCCTGAAATTCTGTCGACGCTTGGGCACGAAGTCACGATCATCGATTACGACGACAGCTGGAAGACAGCTTCCAATGGCGACAGAAGCTGGCGGCTAAGGACCCGGGTCCACGAGGGCGTACATCGCGCTTATCCTGAGGCCGCTGTAACCGTGCGGCGTCCGGGAATGATCCGAATTCCGGTAGTATCCAGGATTTCTGGAGCTGTCGCGTCGGGGCTGGATGTATACCGGTTTATCAGGGAACACTCACCCGACGTCGTCTTGCTTTACGGTGTCCCCACTGTCGGGCTTCAGACCTGGTTCGCGGCGCGAAGATTTGGCGTTCCAATAGTGCTCCGTTCGATCGACGTTTCGAGTCAGCTTGTGCCATCGCGAGTGCTGGCCCCGCCCACAAAGATGATCGAGCATTTTCTCTATAACCGTGTGGATGCTGTCGTGTCGGTTACCGTGCACCTGAAGAATTACGTGCTTTCGTATGGAGTGCCGGAATCCCGGGTACGTGTTTTACCTTCGGGCGTCGACACGGGAATGTTTTCGCCGGGACTGCGCAACGACCGTATCCTTCAACAGTGGGGGATCGAGCCGGATGACAAGGTGATCCTTTTCATGGGAACGATTTACAAATTCAGTGGTCTTGACCGAATTATCCGGGATTTTCCGAGACTTCTTTCACGGTACCCGTCCGCAAAACTTCTCACGGTTGGCTCGGGAGAGGATGAGCAGCGGCTGAAAGCCCTTGCCGCTGAAGCAGGGTTGTCGAGGAACATAATCTTTGGAGGAATGCAGCCCTACTCGGCTCTGCCGGACATTATTCGGTCGTCCGACGTGTGTATCAATCCGTTCGAACTGAACGGCATTACACGAGACATTCTCCCTACGAAACTCTTTCAGTACCTTGCGTGCAGCAAGCCGGTCATCGCAACCGAGCTGCCCGGGACAATTCCATTTCTCGCTGGCGAAGAACATGGGATGGTTTACTGTCCGCTGGAAAGTTTTGTGGATCGCATTGGTGATCTGCTGGACGCCCCTGCAGAACGGGAGCGTCTCGGGAGAAAAGGTGTGGAGATTACAAAGGCTAACTACGAGTGGAAACGCATCGCTGAGACACTGGTCTCATGGATGTCCGAATTCGCATAGCAGCGAATGCGCATAGTGTTCGTTATTCCATATTTCTATCCTGCGCTGCAGTACGGCGGACAGCCGAAGAGTTGCTACGAACTGGCCAGGGCCCTTGTCCGGCGTGGTCACTCGGTGACAGTGGTGACGACCGACAGCGCCGGCTCCGCCAGGCTGAGTCCGGAACCGGCGGCTGGTATTCGGAGAACAGTAGAAGATATCGAGGTTTTCTACTACCGCAACTTCTCGAACTATCTCGCTTTTCGGCATCGGGTCTTTCTTCCGATTGCTTTGTTTCTAAATATCCGTCATCACCTGTCTGATTGTGATGTCTTGCATATCCATGAACTGCGCAGCACGCTGACCGTTGCGGCGCATAGGGCCGCACGGTCGCTTGGCCTTCCGTTCGTGCTCTCACCGCACGGTGGACTGAAATGGCTGGGCAAGGAGAATGCGAAGCGAATGTTCGACAGCATGTGGGGTAGAGCCATCCTGGGAGATGCGGCAAGGCTGGTAGCGATCTCACCCCTGGAAGTGAAGGACGCGCAAACGTTCGGTGTCGGACAGGAACGAATCCGGATTTTGCCGAATCTCATCTTTCCCGAGGACTACTCGGCTTTGCCACAGACAGGCGATTTCAGGCGCAGGTGGAATATACGCGAAGAGAAAGTCGTGCTCTTTCTTGGGCGGTTGCACTGGATCAAAGGCGCTGACCTGCTCATCCGTGCCCTGGCGGGTTCGAGTTCAAACGTGCGTCTTGTCATAGCAGGCCCCGATGACGGCCAGGAGAGCCAACTACGCCGGATGCTGGCTGGAACAGATCTTGAGAAGAGGACGACATTCACCGGGTATCTCGATCACAAGGCGAAGCTGGAATCGTTGGTTGATGCAGACGTGGTTGCAATCCCGTCCCGGAGTGAAGTCTTTGCGATTACCGCAGTGGAGGCATTGATGTGCGGAACACCCGTCCTGCTGTCTTCATCGTGCGGTTTGTTTCCGGCTCCAGGGACCAATTGCGGTGTGTTCCGTTTCGAAAATGAAAATGTCGACGATCTTGCGGACAAACTAAGAGTCGTATTGGGGGAAGATTGCGGCGCGGCTTCCGCTGCCGGCCGTGACTTTGTCCTCCGCGAATTCGGTCCTGACGCGATTGCGGAAAGGGCTGAGGTTATTTATGAAGAAGCAATCCGGCGCGGCTGAATCGGCTGCAGAGTTCGGAATTCTTGAAGAAATTCGAAACGTTATCGATATCGAAATTGAGGCGCTCCAGTCTGTCCGTCAGAAAGTGGGGCCTGAATTTGAGCAGGCGGTGAAGGCAATTGCGGATTGCGAGGGGCAGGTCATCGTCACTGGTGTCGGCAAGTCCGGCATCATCGCAAACAAGATTGCGGCAACCCTGAGAAGCACAGGTACGCCCGCAACGTTCCTTCACGCCGGGGAGGCGCTGCACGGTGATATCGGGATTGTGACTTCCAGGGACGTTGTGCTGGCGGTGGGAAAGAGCGGCGAAACCGGCGAACTGAATGAGCTTTTGCGATTCTTGAAAAAGAGTGCTGTCGTGATCATTTCGCTCACGTCCAATGATACTTCCTCGATGGCCCAACTCTCAGACATCGTCTTGAACCTCAATATCCCCAGGGAAGCTTGTCCTCTCAATCTTGCCCCGACGGCGAGTACGACCGCCGCGCTTGCTGTGGGCGATGCTATAGCTGTTGTCTTGATGAAGCTGAAGAATATCTCAGAGGCCGATTTCGCCCGCCATCACCCTGGCGGACAGCTAGGCAGGAGACTGCTTCTGACCGTTGATGACGTAATGCGGAAGGATAAAGAGAATCCTCTCATCTCCATCGAACAGTCGGTCAAGGAGATGGTGGTCCGGATCACGGCCTTCAGGGTGGGTGCCATTTCTGTCGTCGACGACCGGGGAGAACTACTCGGGCTGGTAACGGACTTTGATATCCGCAGGGCCCTGGAGTCAGGCCACGACATCTTTTCGATGAAGATCCCGGACATAATGAACGCTTCCCCAGAAGTTGTTTTTTCGGATGAGAAGGCGATCGATGCCCTTGAAAAGATGAAGGAACGAAGGAAACCCACTGCTGTCATTCCCGTCGTTAATCGCAATCGAAAAGTTGTGGGAATGATTCATTTACATGACCTTATAGCGGCGGGACTATAGGTGGGGCCACGGGAAATCGGGTCGTGATTAGACTATAATGCCCGGTCCGGCTGGACTCTTGTTTGGCGCAGGCCGGGTGGAAGGCAAGGCTGGACTGGGCCGTCGGGTGTTGATGGCATCAACAACGTGTAAGATTAAGTATTACAATAGCTTGCCGCCATTCGTTTTGGGGCTGACGGGCACGTAGTGTAAATAATCGCCGGAGCCAGCCTGGCAAGAGGACGTCTCGCAATGATCATCAGCAGAACGCCATTTCGAATTTCCTTCTTCGGCGGGGGTACGGACTACCCAGCCTGGTACCGCGTGCATGGTGGTTCGGTGCTGGCAACGACCATCAACAAATACTGTTACATTATGTGCCGCTATCTGCCCCCTTTCTTCGAACATCGAATTCGAATCGTGTATTCAAGGATCGAAGATTGTCAGACGATACAGGAGATTAAACACCCTGCTGTCAGGGAGGTGTTGAGCCACCTTAATATTACGCGGGGCATCGAAATTCACCATGACGGCGATCTTCCGGCGCGCAGCGGTATTGGGTCGAGTTCAGCTTTTACGGTGGGTTTGCTCAACGCCATGTACGCCCTCAAGGGCATCATGCCAAACAAGCAGCAGCTAGCCCGGGAGAGCATCTATATTGAGCAGGACCGGTTGAAAGAAACCGTTGGATCGCAGGACCAGGTCCTGGCTGCGTATGGTGGCTTTGCCCAGATCATTTTTTCCCAGAACGAAGAAATTGTCGTCCGGCCGATTACGCTTTCGCGGGAAAGAATTCAGGATCTGAGTTCGCGTCTCATGCTTTTCTTCACGGGCATCAACCGCACGGCTTCAAACATTGCGGACACGTATGTAAAGGATGTCGCCAGCAAGGAACAGCAAATGAGGGCGATCAGCGACATGGTGACCGAGGGCATATCGATTCTTAACGATGGCGAGGACCTGGATCGCTTTGGCAAACTGCTGCATGAAGCATGGAAGGCAAAGCGTAGCCTGAGCCCTTCTGTTTCCAATCCTCAAGTGGAAGAAATCTACCAGCAGGCATTGACGGCAGGAGCAATCGGAGGAAAACTCATCGGGGCCGGCGGCGGCGGTTTCATGCTGCTCTTTGTTCCTCCCCAGCATCAAAGCAAGGTTCGTGATCGTCTCGGCAGGTTGCTGAACGTGCCGTTCAAGTTCGATTTCACGGGTAGTCAGATTATCTTTTGTGAATCCGAGGACGATTACTCGGCCGAAGAGCGGACACGCGACGGGCAAACGCTGGAGCCGTTTAAGGAATTCCGCCAGAGAGGGTGACCAGGTCCTTGAACAAGCAATCGAGAATCTACGTCGCCGGCCAGAATACATTGATTGGGTCCGCCATACACCGGCAACTGAAGCTCCAGGGATTTGGAGGTATTGTGGGCGGCGGTTGGGAGCCCAACCCGGCTGTTGCTTCTGAAGTTGGGGATTTCTTCTCAGATACTCGTCCCGAATACGTTTTTGCCGCGGCCGGGCCTTCCGGTGGAATCGGCGCCAATGAACGATTTCCGGCCGACCTGATGTATGAAAATCTTCTCTCGGCCTGCCACGTCATCGAAAGTGCATTCAGATATGGAAGCAGGAAACTGCTCTATCTCGCAAGCTCCTGCACCTATCCGAGACATTGCTCGCAACCCATGTCCGTAAGTTCGTTATTGAGCGGTCCGCTGGAATCAACAAGTCAGTACTACGCCTTGTCCAAGCTCGCTGGAATTTATCTTTGTGACGCGTTCCGCAAGCAGCATGGCGCTTCATTTATCAGTGGGATTCCGGCGGAGGTATTTGGGCCTGGAGATGATTTCGACCCGCAACGGTCGCATGTGGTCGCCGCCCTGATAGCCAAGATGCATGATGCAAAGGAAAGCAGCGCTCCGGAGGTTGAGATCTGGGGGACCGGCACGCCGCGGCGTGAATTCGTGTTCGCCGACGATCTTGCCGATGCCTGCATATTGTCAATGTTGAATTACGATGATTCGCCGCCCTTAAACCTCGGGAGCGGCGTGGCATTGTCCATTCGAGAGCTCGCCGAAGTGATCAGGGAAGTTCTCGGGTACGGCGGTGCATTGCGATTCAATGCGGCGAGGCCCGACGGCACCCCGGTGAAACTGCTCGATTCCACGAAGCTCCGAGAGCTTGGATGGAGTGCAGGAACGACACTACGTGAATCGCTGTCGATTACTTATCAATGGTTCCTGGAAAACCGGACCATATCCAGCCAATGAAACCTTATCGAATTACATTTGGTCATATTGAGGTCGGGGCAACCGCGCGCAAGTACTTGAATGAAGCGCTTAACCGGAATTGGGTTTCCGAGGGACCGAACGTCGAGCGATTCGAGGTCGAATTCGCGAACGAGTTCGGTTATTCCCATGCGATTGCCACCAGTTCGGGGACAGATGCGGGCATTGTTGCCATGGCCGTTCTGCACGACCTCGGGGCCAGCAGAGGGGATGAAGTCATTACTCCGGCCCTGGCTTTTGTTTCCACTGCGAACTGCGTTCTGGCGGCGGGACTTGTTCCCAAGTTTGTAGACGTTGAACTGGACACTCTAAACATTGATCCTCGATTGATTGATGCGGCAATCACACCGCGGACCAGGGCCATCCAGGTCGTACATACGATGGGAAAGCCCTGTAAAATGCCTGAAATTCTTGATATCGCACGCCGCCACAAATTAATGGTCATCGAAGACGCGTGCGAAGCTCACGGCGCCACGATGAACGGGACGGTCGTCGGCAAGTTCGGGCACCTGGGCATTTTCAGCTTTTATGCGGCGCACATGGTCTGCAGCGGCGAGGGCGGCATGATTGTCACGACGGACTCCGAGCTTGCAGCCCTCTGCAGATCCGTTCGGTCGCATGGCCGGCGCCGCGGGGAACTGTATTTCAGCTTTGATCGAATCGGATTCAATTCCAAGATGAACGATCTTGAAGCTGCGATTGGTTTGGAGGGGATTGAATCCTTCGGCGAGACTTTTGATCTGCGTCGCCGGTACCTGCTCAGGCTGCGTGAGCTTCTGGCGCCGCTCCAGGATCGGCTTATTTTGTACCGTGACTCACCCGGCGAAGTTATTTGTCCGCATGCATTCCCGATAGTGCTTCGAAACGAAAAGGAGTCGGTCGAGGGTTTATACAGCTACCTGGAAGAACGCGGCATCCAGTGCAAGACCCTTTTTGGATCTCTTCCTACGCAACATCAGGCATTCCGGTTTCTCGGATATCCGGAGGGAGCGTTTCCTGTGGCCGAGCGGATTGGGCGGACCGGGCTTCACTTTGGTGTTCACCAGTATCTTACCAATGAAGACATTGAATATGTTGCCGACAGCGTGAAGTCCTATTTCGATTGAAGGAAAGCGAATCATTTCATGAAGCAAGAGAGCGTTAAGAGAGACATTCAATTACTCAAAGAGCGATCGCAGTGGTTGCGGAAGGAACTTTTTGAGCTGGTCATGCGTACCAAGAAAGGCCACGTTCCTTCTTCTTATTCGTGCGCAGAAATCCTGGTGGCTCTGTTTTACGGCGGCTACCTGCGTTTCGATTCCAAGGATCCGCGCTCACCCACAAGAGACCGCCTGATCATCAGCAAGGGACACGCGGCAATGGCGCTCTATCCGATCCTGGCGGATTTTGGCTATTACTCCAAGGATGAGCTTCTGAAGTTCACGAAATCGAATGGCATTCTGCGATTCTATCCGGACAACAGCATACCCGGAATCGAGTCCATCACGGGCTCCCTTGGCCATGGGCTCGGAATAGGTTGCGGATATGGATACGCAGCGAAAACAGACGGTCTTCATTACCGTTCATTCGTTGTCGTTTCGGATGGTGAATGCTACGAGGGTTCCGTCTGGGAGACGGCGCTTTTTGCGAGCCACTATCAGCTCGACAATGTGGTCGCCATCGTGGATCGCAACGGGTTGTGCATTATGGATGAGACGGAAAACTGCGTTCGGCTGGATCCGCTGGAAGAGAAGTGGAAAGCGTTCGGCTGGGATACGGTGGCAATCAATGGGCATTCCTACAAGGAAATCCTCCCCGCACTTGACCGGGCGGTCGCCAACAGCAGTGGTAAGCCGCTGGCGATCATTTCAAACTCGGTCAAAGGCAAGGGCATTTCATTCATGGAGAGCAAGGCGCGTTGGCACAACAAGATGCCAAACGATGAGGAGATGGCCCGTGCACGCGAAGAACTGATGGTCAATTGCATTCTGGACTGATAGAGCGATATGGAAAAAAATAGCAAATTACCGCGAGACATTTTTCTGGACCAGATCCACGCCGCTGCCCGGAATAACAAGAACATCTATGTGATGACTGCCGACTTGGGATCGGACGCTCTGGATCGCTTCCGGGCGGAGATGGGGCGACAGTTCATACATGCCGGCATTTCCGAGCAGAACATGATTGATGTGGCTGCCGGAATGGCATTGAACGGCAAGATCGTTTACGTATATGCGATGGCGCCTTTCGTAACCCTGCGCTGCTTTGAACAGATCAAGGTGGCGATCGCTTCGATGGGACTACCCCTGACGATCATCGGAGTGGGTGTGGGATACAGCTACGAAGATGCAGGTCCGACTCACTATGCCACCGAAGATATTTCCTGCATGCGTTCACTCGCCGGCATTGAGATTCTCACGCCCGGTGACGAGCAATCCGTTATCCAGGCGGCCCGGCTGACCTTTGCCAAACCAGCGCTGCGATACATTCGTCTGGATCGAACGTATCTCCCCACTTTGTATAACGAGGGCGATAACCGGTTCATGCAGGACGGCATTGCCGAAATTGACCGTGGCGAAACTTTGTGCATCATGACCGCGGGGTACATGCTGCAGAAGGCCAGGGCTGTAAAAGTGCGGCTGGAATCTGACGGCATCAAGCCAGGAATCATTGATGTGTTCAGACTGAAGCCTATCAATGGTCAGGTGCTTCGGTCGGTCCTTGCGCCCTATTCCAAGGTTGTTACTCTCGAAGAGCATTTTCTCAGCGGCGGACTGGGCGGAGCGCTGGTGGAAGCAATGGTGGATAACGGCATCAGGAAGGACATCAAGCGCATTGGCATCGAGGATCATTATTATTGCGAAAATGGCGGCCGCAACTATCTGCATCAACTGGCGGGAATCGATGTGGATACGGTAACCGATGCGGTCCGGAGTTTCGCGAAACTGTAGTGGTGAAAGACAAGAGAATCTTCGTCACTTCGATCTCGTTTTCACGTGACCCCTTCCTTAAGACACGATTGATCGAGGTATTTCCCCGTACGGTCTTCAACACTGAAGGAATTCGCCTGCAGGGCGAAGCACTCCACCAGTTCCTCAAGAATGCAGACGGCGCTATCGTTGGTCTTGAGTCCGTTGATGAATCGCTTCTGAAAAAGTGCCCAGTCCTCAAAATTGTTTCAAAGTACGGAGTTGGGCTCGACAATATTGACCGCGCTGCCTGCGAGAAATCAGGCGTTGCCATCGGCTGGACAGGCGGCGTAAATCGGCTTTCCGTTGCCGAGCAGACGCTCGGTTTCATGCTGGGGCTGTCGCGAAACCTGTACCAGTCATCGCTTCTTTTGAAGGCCGGCCAATGGGCCAAGCAAGGCGGATTTCAACTGTCCGGCAAGACGGTTGGAATTGTCGGAGTCGGGCACATCGGAAAAGAGGTCATCCGGCTGCTCCAACCATTCAACTGCGCGATTCTGGTGAACGACATCGTGGAACAGGCGGAATACTACAAGGCGCACTCGCTGATCGAGTGCACGAAGGAACGTTTGTTCGCTGAATCCGATATCGTCACGATACATACGCCCCTGACCGAGCAGACCAGGGCTTTTGTCAACAAGGCATCGCTTTCGCTTATGAAGAAGACAGCTTTCCTTATCAACACCTCGCGCGGGGGAATCGTGAAGGAACGCGATCTCAAGGAGGCCTTGGCCGCCGGCGCCATCGCCGGTGCCGCACTGGATGTTTTTGAAGAGGAACCTGCTACCGATCGGGAATTGCTGAGTCTGCCGAATCTCTTTTGTACGCCTCATATCGGAGGAAATGCCCTGGAAGCCGTAAGGGCGATGGGGCTGAGTGCAATTAAACATCTTGAAGCTTTTTACCTTTCCGAAAGCGGCGTCGCATGAAAGTCCTTGTCCTTGGTGGTTCCGGATTTCTCGGGAGTTATGTGGCCGACGAATTCAGCCGGCGTGGTCACGAAGTTACGATCTTCGATCGACAGACCTCCAGCTTCCTGCAGGCAAGCCAGCGACTGGTCATCGGCAATATCCTGGATCGCGAGGCCGTCCACGATGTAGTCCGTGGTTGTGACGTCGCATACAATTTCGCCGGATTTGCGGATCTGAACGCCTCAATCGACAGGCCATTGCAGGCTCTTGAACTCAACATCATGGGGAATGCCAACGTGCTGGATGCCTGCAAGACTCACTCGATCAAGCGATTTGTCTATGCCAGCACGGTTTATGTCTTTTCAGACAAGGGCTCTTTTTACGGTGTCAGCAAGCGATGTTCTGAGAAGATCATCGAGGAGTATCACCGCCAGTACGGTCTTGATTACACGATCGTCCGGTACGGTTCCGTATATGGAAAGCGCGCTGACGACCAGAACAGAATTTTCCGCATTATCAGGCAGGCGCTAACAGAGCAGAAGATTGTGTTCCAGGGAAACGGCGAAGAGGAGCGAGAATACATTCACGTGCAGGACGCGGCCACCTTGAGCGCCGATATCCTCGACGACGAATACAAGAACCAGCATGTTATTCTCACGGGAGTCGAGCGGTTCAAATACTCACAGCTGCTGAACATGATCAGCGAAATGCTGAACAACAATGTCAGCATTGAGTACCGGAACGAGGACTACAAGGGACACTACAATCTGACGCCATACTCCTTCCGTCCCACACCTGGCAAAAAGCTGGTGTGCAATCCGTTCATTGACTTCGGCCAGGGTTTGCTCGAGACGATTGCAGAAATCCATGATCGCATGGCCAAAGAAAATCAAACTGGTGAAGTAATCGAGATTCTCTGAGGTATATCGTGGCACCTAATTACCAAGTCGATTTACTAGTCGTTCATCCCAGCAATCGAAAGCGGACGTACCAATCGTTGGGAGATGAGCTGTCCGCAATTGAGACTCCGGTCTGGCCGGCTCTGATTGCCAATTTTGCGCGTGTGAATGGTTTTTCCGTCGCGATCCTGGATACGGAGGCAGAAGATCTGAACCCCCAGGCGGCGGCCACGCGCATTTCGGAAATCAAGCCACTATTGACCGCAATCATTGTCTATGGGCACCAACCCTCGGCATCAACCCAGAATATGACTGCTGCGAGCGAGGTTTGCACATTCCTCAAGGAGATCGCCCCGGACCAGAAAGTGATCATGGTCGGAGGGCATGTGGCCGCGCTGCCCGAGCGCACCTTAAGAGAGGAAGTGGCGGATTTCATAGCCGGCGGTGAAGGGCCGGTTACGGTCGTCGATCTGCTTCACTCCCTGAAGGCGACCGGTGTTTCCGACCAAGGCAAAGTACGCGGGCTCTGGTTCCGTGATGGGGCCGCGGTTTTATCAAATCCGCCCGCTCCGCTGGTCCAGAACCTAGACCGCGACCTGCCTGGAATGGCATGGGACCTCTTGCCGATGGGAAAGTACCGCGCGCATAACTGGCACTGCTTCGGTCATCTTGAACGCCAGCCCTATGCCGCGATATATACGACGCTGGGGTGTCCTTATCACTGCGATTTCTGCTGTATCCAGGCTCCCTTCAAAGATGGTGAGAAAGCTTCGGGCATACAGAAGAACGTCAACAGCTATCGCTTTTGGTCTCCGGAGTTCGTGGTCTCCCAAATCGACCTGCTCGTTAACGGGTATGGTGTCACCAACCTGCGTATTTCCGACGAGATGTTCGTGTTGAACCGGAAACACGTGGAACGAATTTGTGACTTGATCATCGAGCGTGGCTATCACCTGAATATGTGGGCGTACGCGCGCGTTGACACCGTGGGTGATGATCGCATGGTCGAGAAACTGCAGAAGGCGGGTTTTAACTGGCTCTGTTTTGGTATTGAGTCGGCAATTGACCGGGTGAGATCGGGTGTGGACAAGTCCTATGCACAGGAGTCCATTGCCAGGACCGTACAAAGAGTTCGCGCGGCCGGAATCAATGTGATTGCGAACTACATCTTCGGCCTTCCCGACGATGACATGAAGACCATGCAGGCCACTTTTGACCTGTCGCTCGATCTCAATTGCGAGTTTGCCAACTTCTACTGCGGGATGGCATATCCCGGCTCGGGTCTCTACAACCTGGCTCTAAAGAACGGTTGGCAGCTTCCGGAAAAATGGAGCGACTATTCGCAGCACGCCGTCGATACTCTCCCCCTGCCGACAAAATATCTTTCCGCTTCTGAGGTATTGGCGTTTCGCGATGAAGCCTGGCAAAGATACTTCAGGAACCCGGCATACCTGGACCTCGTTAGAAAGAAATTCGGCACGGCGACGGAGGAGCACATCCAGAAAATGACCAGCCACAAGCTCGTCAGAAAGTATGCTCCGTCGTCACCCGTGGCCTGACGAAAGCTGTGCCACAGTCACTGGTCGCAATAATGATTCCGACCATCAATCGGTCGGAATTTGTCATCCGGCAGTTGCGCTTCTATGCAAGCGTGGGGGGCCGGATCGGCGTCTATATCGGCGATTCCAGCACGGATGAGGAGTTCGATAAAGTTGCAGCGGCTTGCGCGCGACTCGGAAATCAGGTCAAGGTTGTTCATCGCCGCTTACCGAAGAGTAATGATATACAGGCTGTTTGCGAGCTCTTTCCAGATGTGGATGAACCCTACTCCTGTTTCATTGGAGACGACGATTTCTTTATTCCGTCCTCACTTGAACGGTGCGCTGATTTCCTGACCGGCCATTCCGATTATTCCATAGCAGTGGGCAGGGCCGCCCTCTTCGCGATTTCGTCGGATAAAATGTATGGAGACATCGAATCTCTAGTGCCCTATGGGCAGCGTCCGATTGAATTGTCCACTGCCAGTGAACGTCTGCTTGATTACCTCTATAGGTTTTTTGCTACGCAGTTTTCTGTTCATCGTACCGAAAACTTCCGCAAGGAAATGGAATCGGCGAGGCATGTAAAGGATAGGGCGATTCGGGAGATCCTCACTTCCACTCTCGCCGTTGTCCACGGCAAAGCAAAGCAGTTGGACCTTTTGTATCTGCTCAGGGGCGACCATCCGAACAGGTATCTTCAGCCCGACGCATACGACATTCTTACGAATCCCTATTGGCACGGCGCTTACGAGGTGTTTTTCGATACTCTATCCAAGGCTGTTGCTGCGAAGGACGGAATACCCGTAGAACAGGCCCGGGAGGTGGTCAAGCAGGGCTTTTGGGCTTTCACGTCCAGGGGTCTAATCCACAAATGGAATATGCGGTATGGCAAGCCCTCCAACGGATTGCGAACTCGATTGAGCAAAATTCCCGCGGTCGCAAGTACCTGGCATAGGCTGCGCTCATTCCTTCCGGCCGAAAGGAATCAGATGTCCCTGCACGCTCTTCTCCGGCGTTCTTCCGCGTACAACACCGAATTTTCTCAGTTCTATAAGTTCATCACGAGCCCTGATGTCTGATCTGCGAGCCATCGAGAAACGGTGTATCGCCGGCGTTCTGGACGTTCTGGAGGTTCGGGGACTGGGGCACACCGGCGGGTCCCTTTCCATACTTCAGGCATTGATTGCGCTCTACTTCAGGATAGCCAGGGTGGATCCAGACAATCCGAAATTGCCCGAACGTGACCGAATAATCCTTTCGAAGGGGCACGCATG